>JAGRHA010000076.1 GCA_020445205.1 Gammaproteobacteria bacterium | reverse complement strand
CTCAACGTGATCTATCTCGCGGCGATTCCGTTACGGGGCTTCTTTCGACCGGCAGCACAGGATGGCGGCATAAACGAAGCACCGACACCCAGCCTGATTGCCATCGGCATCACCGGATCGGTGTGTGTCGGCCTTTTCTTCTTCGCGCAACCACTCTATGACCTCGCCGGGGCCATCGTCCGCTAGGAGCAGCGCATGAACAACGACACTCGCCATCATGTGTTCGACGATCCACGCAACGTACGTCGCGTGATCCGGGCATTGCTCGTCGCGTGCGTGTTGTTGGCGGGCCTCGATCTGTTCATTCACCGACATGTCGATCATCCATGGGAGGGCGCCTTCGCGTTCTATGCGTTCTATGGCTTCGTCGCCTGCGTCCTGCTCGTCCTTCTCGCCAAGGAATTGCGCAAGCTGGTGATGCGCGACGAAGACTACTATCTGAAACGCGAGCTGCCGCCCCTGCCCCCCACACGTGGAGAGGTCGACGATGCCTGACATCTGGCCAGCGCTCCCGCTGCTGGTCGGCGCGCTACTGGCCGGCTTCGCACGCGGGCACGTACGCGCGATCGTCATGCTTGCAGCGCCAATCCTCGGCGCCCTCAATGTCTACCACCTCGACAGCGGCACTCATACGCAGCTGGCATTCCTCGGACAATGGCTGACCCCGGTTCGGGTGGACAGTCTCTCGCTGCTGTTCGGTTACCTGTTTCACCTCGCCGCACTGATCGGAGTCATCTACGCGTTGCATCTGCGCGACCGGCTGCAACAGGTGGCCGCCCTCGCCTATGCCGCGAGTGCGGTCGGTGCTGTGTTCGCCGGTGACCTTCTGACCCTGTTCGTGTACTGGGAGCTGCTCGCCATTACCTCGGCGGTACTCGTGTTCGCCCGTCGCAGCGACGCATCGCTTGGCGCGGGCATACGCTATCTGGTGATGCAGATCGGATCCGGGGTGCTGTTGCTCGCCGGGGCGATTCTGTATGCGCGCAGCACGGGTAGCCTGGCGTTCGATCATATCGGCATCGACGCGCCGGGCGGCTGGCTGATATTCATCGCTTTCGGCATCAAATGTGCGTTCCCCATGTTGCATGGCTGGCTCACGGACGCCTACCCCGAAGCCACACCGACCGGTACCGTCTTCCTCAGCGCGTTTACGACCAAGGTCGCCGTGTATGCCCTTGCACGCGGGTTCGCCGGGACCGAGTTGCTCATCGGCATCGGCGCGTTGATGACCTGCTTCCCCATCTTCTACGCGGTGATCGAGAACGACTTGCGGCGTGTACTCGCGTATAGCCTCATCAACCAGCTGGGTTTCATGGTTGTCGGCATCGGTATTGGCACGGAACTGGCGTTGAACGGCGCCGTGGCGCATGCGTTCAACGATGTCATTTTCAAAGGCCTGCTCATGATGAGCATGGGTGCCGTGTTGCATGTGACTGGCGAGATGCGGGGTTCAGAACTTGGCGGCCTATACAAGAAGATGCCGAAAACGGCCCTGCTCTGTATGGTCGGTGCTGCTTCAATCTCGGCGTTTCCGCTGTTCAGCGGTTTCGTCAGCAAATCCATGGTGGTCAGCGCTGCACTGCAAGAGGGACACTCGGTAGTCTGGCTGGCGCTGTTGTTCGCATCGGCCGGCGTGTTTCATCACGCCGGCATCAAGATCCCCTTCTTTGCCTTTTTTGCACACGATTCCAAGTACGTCGCCACGGCGCACGAACCACCGGTCAATATGCTGATCGCAATGGCAATCGCGGCCGTCCTGTGTGTCGGCATCGGTAGCTTCCCAGCTTATCTATACGCACTGCTGCCGTACGACACGGGCTATTCACCTTACGATGTCAGCCACGTGCTGGCGCAACTGCAATTGCTCGCGTTCTCCGCGCTTGCGTTCACCTGGCTGAAGCTCGCGCAGATCTACCCACCTGAGCTCCGCTCGGTCAACCTCGATGTCGATTGGTTGTACCGTCGCCTCATGCCGGACACGATCAGCGCGACGCTCGCTCGCCTCGCGCCGTTGGACCGCAGGCTGCGCAATCAGGGCACGATGGTGGTCCAGGCCGGACTGCAGGGCGTCGCCCGCCATCACGGTCGCTACGGCGTGCTCGCCGGTTCGTGGCCCACAGGCAGCATGGTGATCTGGGTGGCCGCGCTGCTCGGCCTCTCGCTGCTGCTCTATTACGTGTGAGCGGTGCTAACATCGGCGGTATGCCACACGTCATCATCGATCCCGAGTCTACGTCGCTGCAGGAGCGGTTTGCGTTGATAAAGACACCGCGCAAATCACGCAAGCGCTATCCGGAGGCCTGCGTGACCGTCGTCAGCGGGCAAGACGAGGCTACCTCCGGTGCCGATGCAGCGAAGAACCTGTACCCGGCCGTCGTATACGGTCCGTCAGTGTCATCGGAAAGCCAGCGCATCTATTATCTGGTGCGTTGGTTGTAGCAATACAAAGCCGGTGCCCGCATCGCGCGTTGACCACCCCGCCCGTCCGCCAATGTCCGACAATCCCACCACGCAAATGCATGTAGCCGCATGGCATGCGCTCGATGCGGACGCGGTCCTGGCCGAGTGGCACAGCAGCAGCGCCGGCCTGAGCCACGACGAAGTCATCCGCCGCCGTGCCCAACACGGGTCCAACCGCTTGCCCGAAACGCGCCCGCGCAGCGCGCTGATGCGCCTGCTCGCGCAGTTTCACAACGTACTCGTGTATGTGCTGATCGCGGCAGCCGGTGTCACCATCGCCCTGCAGCACTGGGTCGACGCCGCCGTCATCTTGGGCATTGTCATCATCAATGCGTGCATCGGCTTCATCCAGGAAGGCAGAGCCGAAGACGCGTTGGCGGCGATCCGCAACATGTTGTCGCCGCAGTCCCTGGTCGTGCGCGATGGCCGACGCCAGCTGATCGCCGCCGAAGAACTGGTCCCCGGCGATATCGTGGTCTTGCAGGCGGGGGACCGTGTTCCTGCAGACATTCGATTGTTGAGCACGCATGCGCTGCAGGCGGACGAGGCGGCACTCACCGGCGAGTCCCTGCCGGTGGAGAAGTCGTCGGACGCCGTTGACGCGCAGACGTCACTCGGTGAACGCCACTCCATGGCGTACTCGGGCACGCTGATCACGGCCGGTCAGGGCAGCGGCATCGTCGTCGCGAGCGGCATCCGCACCGAGCTCGGACGCATCAGCAGCCTGGTCGCAAAAGTACAGCGCCTCGACACGCCGCTGATGACGCAGATGGGTGTGTTCGGACGTCGCCTTTCCCTGGCGATCATCGTCGTCGCCCTCTTCGGCTTCGCATTCGGCTACCTTGTGCGCGACTACGCGGCAGCCAAGATGTTCCTCGCCGCCGTCAGTATCGCGGTGGCAGCGATCCCCGAGGGGCTACCGGCCATCATGACGATCACGTTGGCCATCGGAGTGCAGCGCATGGCCGGGCGTCACGCCATCATCCGCCGCCTGCCCGCAGTAGAGACGCTGGGCACCATATCGGTCATCTGCAGCGACAAGACCGGCACGCTGACGCGCAACGAAATGACGGTGCGTGCCCTGGCCCTGGCCGACACGGATGTCGCCGTCAGCGGCGTGGGGTACGACCCGCACGGTGGCTTCAGCCGCGACGGCAAGGAGTTCGATGCCGACAGGGATGTCGACGTCATGCAGATGCTGCACGCCATGATGCTGTGCAACGATGCCGGCATCGTTCGCGACGGTGATGTGTGGCGCGTGCAGGGTGACCCGATGGAAGCGGCTCTGGTGGTCGCCGCCATCAAGGCCGGGCTCGATGCGGCCGTGACGGCCGAGCGCTTTCCGCGCCGCGACGTAATCCCGTTCGATACGCTTCACAAATTCATGGCAACGTTGCACCACAGCCATGACGGGCATTCGTTCATCTACCTCAAAGGCGCGCCCGAATGTGTGCTGCAGCGCTGTCGCTGGCAGCACCACCACGCTGGCGACAGACCATTGCAGGCGGATCAATGGCATCAGCGCATCGAGTTCCTTGGACGACAGGGATACCGGGTGATCGCCCTGGCGTACAGGGAAGCACCTGCGGGTACCACCGAGCTGGACTTCGCCGACGTCGACAATGATCTCGTCCTGCTTGGGCTTTGCGGACTCATGGATCCACCGCGCCCGGCGGCGATCACCGCCGTGGCCACCTGTCGCGACGCCGGCATCGACGTGAAAATGATCACCGGCGATCACCAGGTCACGGCGCGTGCCATCGGTGAACAGGTCGGCCTCGCGAACACGCGCGATGTGCTCACGGAGAATGAACTGTCGGTCATGGACGACGCCGAACTCGCAGACGCCGTCGGGCGCGACGATATCTATGCCCGCGTCACCCCGGAGCACAAACTGCGTCTGGTACAGGCACTACAGGCACAGGGGCGCGTGGTCGCCATGACAGGTGATGGCGTGAACGATGCGCCTGCCTTGCGGCGTGCCAACGTCGGCGTTGCCATGGGTCGAGGTGGCACCGAAGTCGCCAAGGAATCGTCGGAAATGGTCCTCACCGACGACAACTTCGCCACCATCGTCAACGCCGTGCGTGAAGGGCGCACGGTGTACGACAACCTGCGCAAGGCCGTGTTGTTCATCCTGCCCACGAGCATCGCCGAGGCGGTCGTGATGCTTGCTGCGATACTCATGGGATTCGATGAATTCCCGTTGACCCCGGTGCAGATCCTGTGGGTCAACATGATCACCGCTGCGACCCTGGCGCTGGCGCTGGCGTTCGAGCCGCCCGAGGCCGATATCATGCAACGTCCGCCACGCGACCCCCGCGAACCCGTGCTCACGCGACTCTTCCTGTGGCGTATCTGCTTCGTCTCGCTGATCCTCGTCACCGGCACCTTCGGCCTGTTCTTTATCGACTACGCTGCGGGAAGCAACATCGCGCATGCGCGCACGGTCGCCGTCAACACGGCCGTCGCCTTCGAGATGTTCTACCTGATCAACTCCCGCTACATCCTCGCACCGGTACTCAACCGCGACGGCCTGCTCGGCAATCGTTACGTCTTGTTGGCGATCGGCATGCTGGTGCTATTTCAGATGCTGTTCACCTACCTGCCGATCATGCAGACCCTGTTCGGCACCGCGACACTGGCACCATCGACCTGGCTCACGATTCTCGCCGTATCGTCGAGCGTGCTGTGGCTGGTGGAGATCGAAAAGGCGCTGATCCGGCGACGCTGACGCTGGCCGCCCGATGCACTTGAAAACCCTCTCCGTGTCCCCCACATCCGCAACACGGGTCGCCTAACCGGGCCCGTAGAACGGTGGTTCCCCACGAACGCCATTCCATTTTGTTGCTTGATGAGGACAGATACATGACGACTTTCGATTTCACCCCGCTGTTTCGTACCGCGATCGGCTTCGACCGCCTTGCCAACGCCCTCGAATCGGCCAACCGCAGCGAGTCCGGCGGCTATCCGCCGTACAACATCGAGCTGACGGGTGACGACAGCTACCGCATCTCGCTGGCCGTGGCCGGTTTCGCGGCCGACGAACTCGACATCGAGAGCAAGGACAACCTGTTGACGGTCACCGGCAAAAAGGGCAACGAGGTTGCCGACCGCAAATTCCTCCACCACGGTATCGCCCAGCGCGGATTTCAGCGCACCTATCAGCTCGCTGACTACGTGCGTGTCACCAGCGCCGAACTCAAAGACGGCCTGCTCCACATCGATCTCGTGCGCGAGGTCCCGGAAGCGATGAAGCCGCGCCGTATCGAGATTCGCGGTGCCGACGACAAGCTCATCGAAGGTAAGGTCGAAGCCGCCTGATCCGACGAAGCACGCGGCTCCGGCATACTCACTGCCGGGGCCGCCCATTGCGCCGAGGCGACATGTCAGCACCGAAACACTGCACGCTGCTGTTCGTACTGCTGATGACGGTAGGGCCGCTGTCGGCCATCGCCGCCCTGCCCTTTGCTGTCGACGGGCAGCCGCTGCCAAGCCTCGCGCCGATGCTCGAACGGGTGACGCCGGCCGTGGTCAACATCTCGACCCAGAGCACCGTACGCAGCCAGGACCATCCCTTGTTGCGTGACCCTTTCTTTCGCTGGTTTTTCGAACTGCCTGGAGGGGCGCAGCGTGAGCACTCGCAGAGCCTGGGGTCGGGCGTCATCGTCGATGCACAGCGTGGATTGGTGTTGACCAACAACCACGTGATCGAAAAGGCCGACGAGATCCGCGTGACCCTGCATGACGGCCGCGAGCTGCGTGCCGATCTGCTCGGCAGCGATCCCGAAACCGATGTCGCGGTGTTGAGAATTCCCGCCGACGGCCTGGTCGCCGTACACCTGGCCGACTCCGATTTGCTGCGTGTCGGTGATTTCGTCGTCGCGATCGGCAACCCGTTCGGTCTCAAACAGACCGTGACATCCGGCATCGTCAGCGCACTGGGGCGCAGCGGCCTGGGGATCGAAGGTTACGAAAACTTCATTCAGACCGACGCGTCGATCAACCCAGGCAATTCGGGTGGGCCACTCGTCAATCTGCGTGGTGAGCTGGTCGGCATCAACACGGCCATCCTCGCCCCGAGCGGCGGCAACGTCGGCATCGGATTCGCGATCCCGATCAACATGGCCGATGCGATCCAACGCCAGATCGTCGAGCACGGCAGCGTACAGCGCGGCACGTTCGGGGCACGCGTGCAAAGCCCCACACCCGACCTCATCCAGGCACTCGATCTGCCGTCCGGGACGCGTGGCGCTGTGGTCACGGACGTCACCCCCGCCTCGCCCGCTGCGCGTGCCGGTCTGCGCCCAGGCGATCTCATCGTGCGCATCAACGATACCGCCATACGCAGCGCGCCCGAGCTCACCACCCGACTCGCACTTCTGCGCGTCGGCGACCGTGCCCGCGTCGACGTCCTGCGCAACGGACGTAGTGCACGGCTATCTGCCGTGATCGCCGACCCTTATGAAGACTTCGTCGACGGCGATGAGATCAGTCACCATTTTGCCGGCGCACGGCTCGGCGAAGTGATTGACGAATCACCGCTGGGCGAGAATCCAGGCGTCGCCGTCGGCACCGTGATCGACGGCAGCCCCGCGTATCGCCGCGGACTGCGCGAAGGCGACGTGCTGTTCCAAGCCAATCGCGTCCGCATCACAACGCTCGACGAGTTGCGTGCAGCGATCCGCAACGGCATCAGCAGGCTCAAACTGCGACGCGGCGATCGGCTCGTCACACTGCTGTCACGCTGACGGCGGCAAGGCCACGCATCACATGCAGTGCACCACAGTCCCGCCATCCGCAAAGGATCACACGGCGCAACGCCTCAGTAACCGCCCCAGACGACCGTTGTCGCGGCGGCGAAAAAAGTCAGGCGAGTTCACGCGACAGCGCGCACACATGAAGGTCGCGATCGGCCGTAACATCGATGCGGCACGGTGCAATTGTCGAGACCCCGTTCAACCCTGCATGTAACAGGTGATTAACGTGGTTAAGGTACGCGAGACATACAAAAAAAAGCCGCCCCGCGGGGGCGGCAGAATTTGGAGACATCGCTTCCACTGTCAATACATGGGACTCGTGCCCATTCGCAAAGTTCCCGCGTCAGAAGCGACCCGCGGCATAGTCTTCATGTGCCTGGCGGATCTCGGCCTTCGTGTTCATGACGAAGGGCCCGCCACGGGCAACAGGCTCATTGAGCGGGCGACCGGCGACGAGCAGGAAGCGCGCGCCTTCGGGGCCCGCGTGTACCTCCACGCGTTCGCCGTGCGACAACACGGCGAGGTCGTCGCGCACCAGCGGCGACGTTGCGTCATCGAACACGAGCGAACCTGAGATCACGTAAGCGAAGGCGTTGTGCGCGCGCGGCAGTGTCTCGTCGAACCGTGAGCCGGCCGGCAGGCTGACGTCGAGGTACAGTGGCTCCGTGAGCGGTTGATGTACGGGCCCGCTCGTGCCACGCGAGGTCTGTCCAGCAATCACGCGCACCAACTGGCCACCGTCGCGCTGTTCAACGGGGATACGTTCCGCCGGGTGCTCCTGATACGCCGGTTCATCCATCTTGTGCGCAGCCGGAAGATTGACCCAGAGCTGGAAACCTTCGAGCAGGCCGTGCGCCTGCTCCGGCATCTCCGAATGCACGATACCGCGTGCCGCTGTCATCCACTGGATGCCACCGGCCTCGATTACGCCCTCGTGCCCTGCGCTGTCGCGGTGGCGCATGCGACCGGCCAACAGGTAGGTCACCGTCTCGAAGCCGCGGTGCGGGTGCGGCGGGAACCCAGCGATATAGTCCCCGGGTTGATCCGAGCGAAATGCATCGAGCAACAGGAAAGGATCGAGCATCGGCAGCGCGGGTTGAGCGATGACGCGTGTGAGTTCGACACCGGCCCCGTCGGTCGCCGGCATACCCCGCACCACACGCGATACCTCGCGTCGTGACGACGTTGAATTGCGCATCTGGGTTTGCATATCGTTCTCCTCAGGCGGCATCGCCGACGATCGCCGGCAACCACTCGTCCAATTGTTCCAAGGCCGCGGTCGTCGCTGCATCACGATGGCCGGCAACACCCGCGGCACCGACGAGGCGTACGTCGTGTAGGCCGATGAATCCGAGCACGTGTCGGAGATAGGGGCTGGCGAAATCCATCGGGCTTGCGAAGGGTACGCCGCCCGACGCCATCGCCAGATACACCGGCCGATCACGCAGCAACCCCTGCGGTCCATCGGCCGTGTACTGAAAAGTCACGCCCGCGCGGCAGACAAGGTCGATCCACGCTTTCAACGTAGACGGTATCGAGAAATTGTAGATGGGTGCGCTGATCACGACGATGTCGGCAGCGTCCAATGCCGCAATGGCCGCTTCGGATTCTGTCAATCGCCGCACCGCAGCGGCGTCACGCGCGGCGGGTGCACGATAGCTCGCAGCCACCCAATCGGCATCGATCGCGGCAATACCGTGACGTAGATCGTGATTGTGTACCGAAAGCCCCGGGTTCTGGCGTTCGAGCCGGTTGACGATTTCGTCAGCGAGCGCCCGCGAGACCGAGTCCGTAGCACCCACGCTGCTGTCGATTCGCAGGACGGATTTGATGGTGTTGGTTTGCATGATGCGATCCTCCTCGATGCGGGCAGCGTCAGACGTTGGGCCGGACGGCATAACGACCGGCGCCGGCGGCAGCGACCATGAGCAGACCGCCCGCGATCGCCAGGTTCTTCATGAACAGGATGCGTTGCATCGCATCACCAAGGTCGGCGTGAAAGATCAATGCTGCGGCGACGCTGAACAGTGCGAGCAAAACCGCCGCCAGTCGCGCCCGGATACCCAGCAGCAGCGCGCCGCCGGCACCAATCTCGAGGGCGATCACGAGCGGCAACAGGGCGCCAGGCACGCCCATCGCCGTCATGTATTCCTGCGTAGCGCCGTAGCCGCTGATCTTGGCGATGCCCGCAAGGATGAAAATCGCCGACAGCAGCACGCGACCGCCAAGGATCGTGGCCGCGTTCAGATTCGTGTGTGACATGTCATATCTCCTGATTCTTGAGGCGGGCACGGTGCGGCCCGCATGGACAGGAGCATGATCGTTACCTTATGATCAATAAATATGCTCAATATCAATTCTTTGTTGTTATTATCGCATCAATAATGGATAAGTTCGCCAACCTGCAGGCGTTTGTCGGTGTCGTCGAATCCGGCAGTTTTACGCGCTCCGCCGACCGCCTCGGCGTTGCCAAATCGATGGTTTCGCGGCGCGTGACCGAACTCGAGCAGGCGCTGGGGGCACAGCTCATACAGCGCACGACGCGCAGCCTCTCGTTGACCGCGGCAGGCCAGCAATTCTACGAACATGCCGTGCGCATACTGGCCGCGCTCGACGAGGCGGAGCAGGCGCTGAGCAGTGCATCCAGCGAGTTGCGCGGTCGCTTGCGGATCGCGGCCCCCCTTTCGTTCGGGCTGCGTCACCTGGGAGAAGCGGTCAACGACTTCCTCGACCGCCACGCGGCCATCGAGATCGACCTCGATCTCAACGACCGCGAAGTGAACCTGATCGAGGAAGGCCTGGATATGGCAGTAAGGATCGGCGACCTGGCCGATTCGACACTGCTCGCGCGGCGCCTCGGCACGATCCGTTTCGTTACCTGTGCGAGCCCCGAATACATTGCGCGTCACGGTGCACCGCGCACCCCGGACGATCTCGAGCGTCATATCGGTCTGCACTACAACAACGTGACGCCCGCTCAGGCGTGGCAGTACTACGCTGGGGACAAGCGCCTGCCGGTGGTACTGCCCGCGTTGCGCGTGCGTGCCAACAACGGCGACGCCCTCGCCGCGGCGGCGGTCGCGGGTCAGGGCCTGGTCAATTCGCCGACGTTCATCGTCAGCGGTCTGATTACCGACGGCCGGCTCGTGCCCCTACTGCAGGGGTATGCGCGTCCACCGGTCGGCATCTATGCGGTGTTCCCGCCAGGACGCCTGGTACCCCGCCGCGTGCATGCCTTTGCCGACCTGCTTGGCGAGCGCTACGGCGACCTGCCGCAATGGGACCGAGCGATCGGCATCGAAGGCGGCTAGAGCCCGCTCGCGCCAGCGCCACCCGACTCGTTCGGTGACACACCGTAAAAGGGCCGCCCCCAGTTATCCACCGACCGTATTGCGGATGCATGCGCGCGGCAAGTACGCCACATGGCGCGTACCTTGCCGGTCGACGTGACGGGGTAGCGACGCTGAACCATGGGTGACGCGGGCAGCTCCTCGCAAACGTCGATCACCGGCGCACGGGCCCGTGCGCACACTGCCTCATCGCGCATCGGTAAACGCGCACTTAATCTGCAGCGCGAGGCAGAACGACGCGGAAACGACTGCCACGACCGAGTTCCGAGGTCACGCTGATCTCACCACCGAGCCCGTCGACGATCTTGCGGCAAAACGACAGGCCGAGTCCCATACCCGGATACTGATCGCGTGGATGAAGACGGCGGAATGCCTCGAATACGGCTTCCAGCTGATCCTCCGGGATACCGATACCTTCGTCGGAAACGTCGATGCAGATGCGGGGCGCGCCATCATCATCCAGCGGTTCGATATCGACATGGATCACGGGTGCCCGTTCGGGATCGCGGAACTTCAGGGCATTGTCGAGCAGGTTCCACAGCACCTGGCGCAATTGCTTGGGGTCACCCAACACTCTGCCCTCGCCCGTGACGCTCAGACTCGCTCCTGTCTCGGCGATCTGCTCCGCAAAATCGGCACGTAACGCCTGCACCACGTCTGTCAGCTCGACCGAAGCAGGTGCAGGCCGGTCCTCGACACGCGTGTAATCGGCCAGGCCCTTGACCAGCTCGCTCATGCCGCGCGCTTCGTCGGTGAGGCTCTTCAATTGCGCGCGCTCGAAATGCGAGAGTGCCGATCCGTGCTCGGAACCAAGCATCTCGCCGAGTGACGCAATGCGCTGCAAAGGCAGTTGCAGATCTTTCGACGCGATCTGGCTGATCTCGTCCATCTCGTGGCGCGAGCGTTCGATCACCTCGGCCTGGTCGACGATCTGGCGCTGTGCCTCCTCGAATGCGCTCATGTCGTGCAGGATACCGACGAAGATGCGCTGATCACCTTCGATCGATTCACCGAGCGTGAGCAGCACGGGAAACACGCGCCCGTTCTTATGCCGCGCCATGACCTTGCGCCCTGCCCCCAGGATCCGGCTTTCGCCCGTGTCGACGTAGTGCTTGATATAGCTGTCGTGCTGTGTGCCGTCCGGCGGCGGCATGAGCATGCTGACATTGTTGCCAATGAGCTCGTTGGGCTGATAGCCGAACAACTGTGTCAATGCCGGATTGATATTGAGGATGCGGCCCGTATCGTCGATCGTCACCAGGCCGTCGACCATCGACTGCAGGATGGCGCGCTGGCGCCCCAGACTCGCCTGCAAACTGCGCGTGAACAGATTGCTGTTACGTCGCTCGGCACGGCGGATCAGGTAGAGCAGCGCGCCACTGATGGCGAGCAATGCCAGGATCGATGTGCCTACTCGCGTGTACACCTCGCGGATCGATGTCTCCAGATGCGCGCGATCCGGCAGCACCAGCAACCGCCAATGCGTACCCGGCAACTCGGCAGCAAAATGATCCCCTTCGAGCGCCGCAGTCTCGACGCGGAAATCACCACCGAGATGGTCTCGCGCACCCTGGCTCGTGATCTCGATCAGCGACGGGTCATCTCGCCCGACGAGCAGAATGCGGGTGCCGGACGCCTGCTCGGCAGCATCGAGCAGTTCAGCAACCCGCGTGGGCGACATGCTGACGAAGAACAACCCCGTCTCGCCGCTGTCGAGGTGCCATGGGACGATGAGATCGAAGTGATAGGCGTCCGGAACGGGGTGGATCGGTGGCAGTTCGAATGGACCGTCGCCGCGCACGTGCGCACGCACCGCGTCGCGCATCGACGCCTGGCACACAGGCCCGACAAGCCCGTCAAAATCTTCGAATAACGGCGCACCCTCGGCGTCCGTCACGGTGAACGCGATTGCCCCGCGAAACATGCGTTTCACACTGGCCTGCAAGCGCTCGATCGCCGTCCAGTTCGCCGGATCGGCCAGAACGGCCCGGATCTCGTCGCGCTTTTCTTCGACGAAGGCTCCCAGCCGCTCGTGCTCGCGATCGATGAACCCCGTGATCTCACGTGCTGTGGCACGCGCACCAGCGTCGGCGCTGGCCACTGCCGCTTCGCGTAGCGCGACCACGACCTGCTGACCGTAATAGACGATGGCCGCACAGGACACGGCGACGAGGAGCAATGGCAACCACAGGCTGCTGCCCAGCAGGGGACGTCGTGGCCCCGCACTGACGGCGTCGTCGTGCTTTACCGCCATGCCGTGTCGATTCCGCGGCAGACCGATCGGCGAGCTGCGCGCACGCGCGTCTGCCCTTGCAAGTCGTGCAAGTTCACCCCCTGTAAAAGCCGGTTCAGCGTACGCTCGGCAACCACGTGACCGGGAAAACCTGATCCGGCTCCCGACGGCGCGAGATTGTTCTTCTAGACGTGCTCAGGCGGGAAGGATCGTGCCCGTCATTCTACCTGAGTGGCGGGCACTTTGAACGCAGAATAGGTGTCACCGGCGCGGACACCGGTCACACCCTACGAACCCTATTCGGCGTGGTAGCCCACGACGCGCTCGACCTCGTCGCGTGATCCGAGGATCACGGGTACGCGTTGATGCAGATCGTCAGGCTTGAGCTCCATGATCCGTTCACGGCCCGTGGACGCTGCCCCACCCGCCTGTTCGACGATGAAACTCATCGGATTGGCCTCGTACATCAGGCGCAGCTTGCCTGTGCCGCCCTTGGCTTTCATCTTGTCGTCGATCGGATACATGAAGATGCCGCCGCGCGTGAGGATACGATGCACCTCCGCGACCATCGATGCGATCCAGCGCATATTGAAGTCTTCACCGCGTGGGCCATCGCTGCCGGCGAGGCACTCATCCACATAGCGCTTCACGGGCGCCTCCCAGAAACGCATATTCGATGCATTGATCGCAAACTCGCGCGTCTGCACCGGAATCGTCATGTTCGGGTGGGTGAGAATGAACTCGCCGATATCCTGGTCGAGTGTAAAGCCGTTCACGCCATTGCCCGTCGTCAGCACCATCATGGTCGACGGCCCGTACAGGGCATAACCCGCCGCGACCTGGTGTACACCCGGCTGCAGAAAGGCGTCCTTGTTGGGGCAGACGCGCTCACCAGGGCAGCGCAGAATGGAAAAGATGGTGCCGACCGACACGTTCACATCGGTGTTCGACGAACCGTCGAGCGGATCGAAGGTCAGCAGGTACTTGCCGCGCGGATACTGGGTCGGGATCTCGTAGATTTCATCCATTTCTTCGGATGCCATCGCCGACAGGTGCCCGGCCCACTCGTTCGACTTCAGAAACACCTCGTTGGTGATGATGTCGAGCTTCTTCTGCGTCTCACCCTGCACGTTCTCACTGCCTGCCGAGCCGAGAACACCGATCAACTGTCCCTTGTTGACCAGATTCGAGATGACCTTGCACGCCGTGACGATGTCATTCAGTAGTGACGTGAAATCGCCCGTGGCGCCCTCGATCTTGCGTTGCTCTTCGATAATGAACTGGGTGATGGTCGTGCCGTTGTGCATCTGGGTCGTCCCCCGCAAATTCCTGATGTGCCGGCAGAATCACGGGCCGGCGGAAAAGCGGAGGATTATATATTAGCGTTTTCTAATTTGCTAATTTCACTTCACAACAGCGCTGCGGCGTTCGCCCGCAGGATTGATCACGTCGAGCACGACCGCGCCCGGTGCGTCGCCGTCACCTTCGATGCCACGCATGATGCGCCGGATCCGGCCGGGATTGAGCAACAAGGCCGACGCACTCTCACGCGACAACGGCCGGCTAAGCAAAAAGCCCTGGATTTCGTCGCATTGCATGTTGCGCAACACCTGGAACTGGCGTTCCGTCTCGACGCCTTCGGCCACCACGGTCAGGCCGAGATTGTGCGCGATGGCGATGATGGCACCGACGATCTCGGTGTCATGCGCCTGCGACGGAAAATCACGCAGGAACGAACGATCGATCTTGACGATATCGATCGGGAAACGTTTCAGGTAACTCAACGAAGAGTAGCCGGTACCGAAATCATCGAGGGCGATCCGCATGCCCGCGTTGCTCAAGCCTTCGACGACCTCGACAGCACAATCGAGGTTCTGTATCAGCATGGTCTCAGTGATCTCGACGACTACCGACGAAGGTGGCAGATCGAGTTCCCGGATCGTGCTGACGACGCGCGCCACCAAGTCTGCGCGGCGCAGCTGCAATGCCGAGAAATTGATCGACATCGTGAGATCGGTGCAGCCCATCTCATGCCAGCTCTTGAGCTGCCGTGCAGCGGAATCGATGACCCAATCACCGAGCCGGTCGATAAGCCCTGCGTGCTCGGCAATCGGAATGAAGATGTCGGGTCTGATGAGGCCACGTTCGGGATGCTGCCAGCGCAACAATGCCTCGATACCGGAGATCCTGCCATCCGACAACCGCACGCTGGGCTGGTATTCGAGGTACAGCTCGCCATGATCGAGTGCCTGCGACAGCTGCGACTGCAACTTCAGCTGTTCTTTGGAACGCTCGTTCATCGCTTTGCTGAAATAGAGGCAGGCCTGGCGATCCGGAAGCGATCGGGTTTCGCGCACCGCCGTCGCAGCATTGGCCAGCAGATCGTCGGGGTCGACGGCATCATTGGGGAAGATGCTGATACCTATCCGGGTGTCGAGCAATACCTCGTGACCGTCGACCACCGCCACTTCCTCCATGGCGCCGAATATGCGCTGCACGATCCAGGTCGTACTCTCCGCGCTCGACATATCCGTGAGCAACAGCGCGAACTCGCCATTGCCGACCGTCGAGATACAGACCTCGAGCTCACCGCGACCCTGCACTGCCACGGTATCGACTGAACGCACGGCACGGCGCAACCGCGCGCCGACGAGTTTCATCAGCTTGGCTGCTTCCGCACTACCTTGCGTATCGCGCACGACTTTGATGGCATCGACCTCGAGCGCCAGCACCGCCATCTTGTTACCGACGCGTCGGCTGCGTTCGACGGATTGGCGGATACGGTCGACGAGCACGATGCGGTTCGGTAGCCCGGTCACGTCGTCGTAACCATCCTTGTCATCACCGGCAAGTTGGCCGACCACGAGTTCAAGTTCAGCCACCTTCGTGCGCAGTTCTTCGTTTTCCTTGATCAACGCCGGGTCGGTGGACGGCACGGGCTCGACCGTAGCGTCGGCTGCCGTCGGCGCAACTGGCTCGACGGTAGGCGCAGGCTCGGCCTCGGCCGCTTTCTGTTCGACCAGCGACCAGCGCTTGACCCGGTTTCGGCCCGACTCCTTCGCCTCGTACAGCGCCTTGTCGGCGAGGTCGATCAGGCCGCTGGGTGTGAATCCGCCACCCACGTTGGATGCAACACCGAAACTTGCCGATATGCGCATCGCGCTCGTGAACTTCGCGCTCTTACCATCGTGGACGATCTCGCGCATCTGCTCGGCAACGGCCGCCGCCTGCTGTTCATCGGCACCCGGCAACACGACACAGAACTCTTCACCACCATAACGTCCGACCAGGTCCTCGGTGCGCACGTTCTGCGACAGGATATCGGCCAGCAGCTTGATCACCTTGTCGCCCGTGGCATGGCCAAAGCGGTCGTTGATCGATTTGAAATGATCTATGTCGACCATGATCACGCTGAGTGTTTCGCCGTCGTTCTCCGCCTCGTCGAGCAACGTCTTGGTCGCCTCGAACAGGGAGCGGCGATTGAGTACGCCGGTCAACGGGTCGCGCGTGGCGAGTACGTGCAGCTCGCGGTTCTGACGCGTGATTTCACGCTGTGTGATTTCGAGCCGCTCCAATGCGCGCTCGAGCTCACCGTTCTTTTGCTCGAGCTGCGTAAGGTCGTCGAAGGTGACAATGACCCCACGCACCGTACCGTCCGGCACCTTGATGGGTGAGCAATTGACGCCGAAGGTAAGGCGTTCGTTCGTCGGTGTGCGCAACACCAGCTGACCGGGACCCGGCGACTCCCCGGTATCGAGCAACTGTTGCCACGGATGCACGGAGTCCGCCGACTCATCACCTGGGTCGATGAGCTGCCATTTCAGTGCCGACAGATAGTTGCCGACCAGCGCCTGTCGCGGTTGCCCGAGTTTGCGTTCAAAGGATGCGTTCACCAGGAGTATACGACCCGCTTTGTCGACGATGACCAGGCCTTCGGCGAGCGCATCCAGGGCGGCACGCACACGGTCGGGTACCACGGCGCTCGGGTCGAGCTCGTTCAATGCACGCTTGAGGAACAGCCAATAGGCAGCGAAACCGGCCAGCGCGACGAACAGGATCACCGTCGTGATCGATCCGCGTTGCATGAGACTGGCAAAAATCCCGCCGTTGTGCCGAAACGCGATCTCGACGACGCCCCATGGACCGCCTTCCCCAAAGATGGGGACTTGCACCTGTGATGCCGTCGAGCGCTGGCCGATGGACGGATCCCAATGCGTCACGTGATCACCCGCCACCAGGACAAGTCGGCCGTCGGCGCGGCGGAGCCCGGCCGACAACACGTCATCATTTCGATCATGCAACGCCTTGAGGGTCTCTTCGACTTCGGCAAAATGCTCTGACGACACCTGAGTCGAGATCTGCACGGCCAACGATTCGGCGATAATCTTGCGCGCATTGAGTTCTGCACGCTTCTGGTCCGGCGCGAGGCCGAGCAGATCGCTCACCAACAGCAGGCTAACCGTCAGCAGGATCAAGCCGACCGAGAGGCGGAAAATCGGCGACACATTACCCACGATGCATCATCCTTCCAGGAACGGGACGGAAACCCGCTTGTCAGCGGTCGAACATGGCATCGACTTTGCGGTCCTCTTGCGCATCCTCGTCCTCATTCGGGAAATCGTTGTCCTGATCATCGACGGATGCCTTGTCCTTTTCCTGTTTTGCCGACAGTACCGGCATGGGATCGAAGTTTCGCCAGGTCGGCATCGCGGCCAGGAAGCTCGCCGCCATGGATCCGGCGCGCAGCGCCCAGCTCACGAACCCGGCCGTGAGGCTCAGGCTGATGCCAGCCGCTGCCTCGGCCGAGATGCGTTCGTTCTCTGTCTGCTTTTCGGCATCCTGGTCAAAATCGTTAATCGCGCGCGCCAGCTCGTCCCAGAACGCACCGTCATTGCTGTCCTCTACCGATGCCGGCAGCTCGATGGCCTGTTGCATGCGCCACAGCTCACGCAGTTCCTGCAGGAAGGCGTGCGAATCCGCGTCTGCTGGCGCCGCGGCGGCGTCGTGTGGTGAATCACGCCGTTCGAGCAGACTGAGCACCAATTCGGGGGTGACGGGTGTCGTCTGCACGGGTTCCAACGGAATCGCCACAGGGTCCTCATCGTCCGCCGCCGATGCCGGCGGATCAGTTACGGGCGATTGCGGCTCTTCCTGCTCCTCCGGCGTCTCTGCGACCTCTTCGGGTGTCGTTTCCGGCGGCACCTCAGGCGGTGTGGTGGGCATAGGCCCCGGCGTTTCGGGTGGGATCTCCTCTGCCTCGCTTTCCGGCCCCACGATGACCACGCTGATTTGCTGCGTACTGCCGTCGCTCGCGACAAAAGTGTAGGTGTCGGTAACTGTCTGCCCGCTGCGCAATGCCTGTACTGCGGGATCTGCGGTATTGAGCTGATACGACCACGTGCCGGCGGCCAGTGAGAAACTGCCGTAGCCATGGTCTCCGGACACGCTCGCCACGTCGGCAAACCCAACCGGATTGTCGTTGCTGTCGACATCGCTGATGGACAGGCTGCCACTGGCGAGTGGGCTGCCATCCACGGCAACCTCGCCACTGAACGAACCCGCGACCACGGCTGCATCCTCGGCGCCATGGATCGTCAGTGAAAGATTCTGTGTCGTTCCATCAGCTGAGCTGACTGTGATGACGTCGGTGAGCGACTCACCGGCGTCCAGTTGTTGTACCGCCGCTGACTCGTTGGCGACCACGTAGGACCACTTGCCGTCGGCATCGATCGTGAGCTGTCCATGCCCCCCCGCAATGCTCGCGGCCTGGAAGCCAACGTCACCGGCATCCGGATCCGCGGCATTGAGTGTGCCGCTTGCCGTCAGCACCTGATCGCTGTCGGGGTCGACATCCTCTGTGAGTGTGCCCGTAAGATCACCGGAGAAGATCGGTGCATCGTTGACACGATGAATCGTCAGCGTGGTCGGGGCGAGCACGCTTTGGTCACCTGCCTCGCCGTCATTGATCTCGACCGCGATATCCGTCGTGAAACTGCCACTTGAGCCTGTGTTGTCGGCTGGCGTGAAGGTCACGGCATCCAGTGCTGCATCCGCCTGTGCGACGGTCAGACCACCGGCCGTGTAAACGCCGCTGCCCGGCGCCGTCTCACTGAAGCCGCCGCCACTGAGCGTACCCGCCGCCGGGTTGCTCAACGTGATGCGCAGTGAGAGATCGCTCTCACCCACATCCTGGTCTGCCACCGTCAATCCACCGAACAAAGCCACTGCACCGACATTGTCGTTGAGTGTGGTCGTGCTCAAATTGCCGCTACCTGTCGGTGCGTCGTTGAGGTCGTTGACTGTGACGCCAATCAGTTGCGCAGTGACCCCGCCTTGGCCGTCGGCGGCCGAGACCTCCACCTGGTAGACGCCATCGTTGTCACTGTCGAGCCGGTTCTCGAAATCCGGTGCACTTTTGAATGTGAGCACACCTGAATTCGGATCGATACTGAAAAGCGCAGCGTCGCCCCCCCCAGTGATGCTGTACGTGGGTACGTCACCATCGTCGTCGCTGGTCGTTACGGTGGCGACAGCCGTCTGGTTCTCATCGGCATTGACTGCATTACCGCTCGTGAACACCGGCGCATCATTGGTATTCGACACCGTGACCGTGAAGCTCTGCGTATCCGTCAGGCCGCCGTCGGACACCTGCAGCACAACGTTGTGTGTACCGACCTCGGCATTCGTCGGCGTACCCGTGAGCGTTGCCGTACCATCGCCATTGTCGGTGATGCTCAGCCACGCCGGCAACGTCGTTGCGTTGATGCTGAGCGTCGCGCCAGCGTCCGGATCCGTCGTGCTGATGGTGTAGCTGTAAGGCGCATCCTCGGTTGCAGTCGTGACGGCGGAAGACGTGAAGTACGGTGCATCGCCTGTGCCGTTGATCGTGACCGTCACGACCTGTGTACTACCGTCGCTAGCCGTGAAGGTATGCGTATCGCTCAGCGTCTCGCCGGTATCGAGCGCCTGCACCGCGGCGTGGCCGTTGTTCAGCGTATAGGTCCAGGTACCCGAGACCAGCTCGAAGCTGCCGTAGCTATTGTCGCCCGCCGTGCTCGCCTCATCCGGGAAGCTGATCGGGTTGTCGGAGCTGTCGGTATCGCTGATGCTCAACGTACCGTTGGCCGTCAGTGTGCCGTCTTCGGTCACCGAGCCCGTCGTGGTGCCGGTAATGACCGGGGCGTCCTCGGCGCCGTTGATCGTGACCGTCACAACCTGCGTGCTGCCATCGCTGGCCGTGAAGGTATGCGTATCGCTCAGCGTCTCACCGGCATCGAGGGCCTGCACCGCGGCATGGCCGTTGTTCAGCGTATAGGTCCAGGTCCCCGAGACCAGCTCGAAGCTGCCGTAGCCATTGTCGCCGGCCGTGCTCGCCTCATCCGGGAAGCTAATCGGGTTATCCGAGCTGTCGGTATCCGAGATGCTCAAGGTGCCATTGGCCGTCAGCGTGCCGTCTTCGGTGACGCTGCCGGTGGTCGTTCCGGTAACGACCGGCGCATCCTCGGCACCGTTGATGGTGACCGTTACGACCTGCGTCGAACCATCGGATGCGGTGAAGGTGTGGGTGTCGCTCAGCGTCTCACCGGCATCGAGTGCCTGGACGGCCGCATGAGCGTTGTTGAGCGTATAGGTCCAGGTACCCGAGACCAGCTCGAAGCTGCCGTAGCCATTGTCGCCAGCCGTGCTCGCCTCATCCGGGAAGCTGATCGGGTTATCCGAGCTGTCGGTATCGCTGATGCTCAGCGTGCCATTCTCCGTGAGCGTACCGTCTTCGGTGACACTCCCAGTGGTCGTACCCGTGATGACCGGGGCGTCCTCAGCACCGTTGATCGTGACCGTCACGACCTG
>JAGRHA010000011.1 GCA_020445205.1 Gammaproteobacteria bacterium | reverse complement strand
CGTCTGCACGATCGAGACGCCGGAAGGTCCGAACATCGGCCTGATCAACTCGTTGGCTGTGTATGCACGCACCAACAAGTACGGCTTCCTCGAGACGCCGTATCGTAAGGTCGAGAACGGCAAGGTGATTGACCAGATCGATTACCTGTCGGCAATCGAAGAAGGTCGCTACGTGATCGCGCAGGCGAACGCCACGCTCGATGCCAAGGGCAAGCTGGTCGACGATCTGATCTCGTGTCGCCATCAGAACGAATTCACGTTGTCGACGCCGGACAAAATCGAGTACATGGACGTGTCGCCGAAACAGATCGTTTCCGTGGCCGCGTCGTTGATCCCGTTCCTCGAGCACGATGACGCCAACCGCGCGCTCATGGGCTCGAACATGCAGCGTCAGGCCGTGCCGACGTTGCGTGCCGAGAAGCCGCTGGTCGGCACTGGCATGGAACGTACCGTCGCCGTCGACTCCGGTGTTACCGTGGTTTCCAAGCGTGGCGGCGTGATCGAGTCGGTCGATGCTGCGCGTATCGTCGTGCGCGTCAACGATGACGAAACGATTGCCGGTGAGCCGGGCGTCGACATCTACAACCTGACCAAGTACACGCGTTCGAACCAGAATACCTGTATCAACCAGCGCCCGCTGGTGCTGGTCGGTGACGAAGTGGCGCGCGGCGACGTGCTTGCCGACGGGCCGTCGACGGACATGGGTGAACTCGCGCTGGGTCAGAACCTGCGCGTCGCGTTCATGCCGTGGAACGGTTACAACTTCGAGGACTCGATCCTGATCTCGGAGCAGGTGGTCAAGGAGGATCGTTTCACGACGATCCACATTGAAGAACTGACCTGTATGGCGCGTGACACCAAGCTCGGTGCCGAAGAGATCACGGGCGACATTCCGAACGTCGGTGAGGCCGCACTGGCCAAGCTCGACGAGTCGGGCATCGTGTACGTGGGTGCCGAGGTGCGCGAGGGCGACATCCTGGTCGGTAAGGTCACGCCGAAAGGGGAGACCCAGCTGACGCCCGAAGAGAAACTGCTGCGCGCGATCTTCGGTGAGAAAGCGTCGGACGTTAAGGACACGTCGTTGCGTGTTTCGTCCGGCATGGCCGGCACCGTCATCGATGTACAGGTCTTCACGCGCGACGGCGTCGAGAAGGACGCACGCGCGTTGCAGATCGAAGAGGCCGAGCTGGCGATGGTCCGTAAGGACATGAACGACCAGCTGCGCATCATGGAAGAAGACACGTTCGATCGTGTCGAAAAGATGCTCATGGGCAAGGTTGCCGACGGTGGTCCGAACAAGCTCAAAGCCGGTTCCAAGATCACCAAGGCGTATCTGCAGGAGATCGAGCGCGACCAATGGCTCGAGATCCGGCTCAAGAACGAGGAATCCGCGGCACAGCTGGAAGCGATCGCCAAGCAGGTCGAGCAGCTGCGCGAGGATTTCCGTCAGCGTTACGAAGAGAAGAAGCGCAAGCTGACCTCGGGTGACGACCTGGCGCCCGGCGTGCTGAAGATGGTCAAGGTCTACGTCGCCGTGAAACGTCGTATTCAGCCGGGTGACAAGATGGCCGGCCGTCACGGTAACAAGGGTGTCATCTCGATGATCGTGCCGGTCGAGGACATGCCGTTCGACGAGAACGGCCGTCCGGTCGACATCGTGCTCAACCCGCTCGGTGTGCCGTCGCGTATGAACATCGGGCAGATCCTCGAGACGCACCTCGGCTTTGCGGCCAAGGGTGTCGGCGAGCGCATCGGTCGCATGCTCGACGCGCAGGTGAAGGCGAAGGAGCTGCGTGACTTCCTCGAACAGGTCTACAACACGAGCGGCCGCAAGGAAGACCTCGGCAGCATGACCGACGACGAATGCTTCGCCATGGCCAACAACCTGCGTGGCGGCGTTCCGGTCGCAACGCCGGTGTTCGACGGTGCGCACGAAGACGAGATCCGCCACATGCTGGAACTCGCCGAGGAAGATGCCGACGGTCAGACCCAGCTCTACGACGGGCGTACGGGCGAGGCGTTCGAGCGCCGCGTCACCGTCGGTTACATGTACATGATCAAGCTCAACCACTTGGTCGACGACAAGATGCATGCGCGCTCGACCGGTCCGTACAGCCTGGTTACGCAGCAGCCGCTGGGTGGTAAAGCGCAGTTCGGTGGTCAGCGCTTCGGTGAGATGGAAGTGTGGGCGCTCGAGGCCTACGGCGCGGCTTACACGCTGCAGGAAATGCTGACGGTGAAGTCCGACGACGTGAATGGTCGTACGCGGATGTACAAGAACATCGTCGACGGCGACCATCGCATGGAGCCGGGCATGCCCGAATCGTTCAACGTGCTGGTCAAAGAGATTCGCTCGCTGGGCATCAATATCGAACTGGAGCAGGACTGAGGGTTTTCCTCGAGGCCGCTTTAAGGACATAGAACAGGGGATACCGTCTTGAAAGATCTTCTGAAAATTCTGAAACAGCAGGGTCAGAACGAAGAATTTGATGCCATCCGTATCGGTTTGGCATCGCCCGAAATGATCCGCTCCTGGTCGTACGGTGAAGTCAAAAAGCCGGAAACGATCAACTACCGTACGTTCAAACCTGAGCGTGAAGGCCTGTTCTGCGCCAAGATCTTCGGCCCGATCAGCGATTACGAATGCCTGTGCGGTAAGTACAAGCGTCTCAAGCATCGCGGCGTGGTGTGCGAGAAGTGTGGCGTCGAGGTCACGCTGGCCAAGGTGCGCCGTGAGCGCATGGGTCACATCGAACTGGCGAGCCCGGTTGCGCACATCTGGTACCTGAAGTCGCTGCCGTCGCGCATCGGCCTGTTGCTCGACATGACGCTGCGCGACATCGAACGCGTGCTGTACTTCGAGTCGTACGTGGTCATCGATCCGGGTATGACTCCGCTCGAGCGCTTCCAGCTGCTGACGGATGAGCAGTATCTCGAAGCCGTCGAAGAGAATGGCGACGAGTTCGACGCACGTATGGGCGCCGAGGCCGTGTACGAGCTGTTGCGCACGATGGATATCTCGAAAGAGATCCAGCGTATGCGTGAGGAGGTCGAGGGCACGAACTCCGAGACCAAGATCAAGAAGATCGCCAAGCGTCTGAAGCTGCTCGAATCGCTGCAGGAGTCGGGTAACCGTCCCGAGTGGATGATCCTGACCGTGCTGCCGGTGTTGCCGCCGGAACTGCGCCCGCTGGTGCCGCTCGACGGTGGCCGCTTCGCGACCTCGGATCTGAACGACCTGTACCGTCGCGTGATCAACCGCAACAACCGCCTCAAGCGTCTGCTCGACCTGAATGCGCCGGACATCATCGTGCGCAACGAAAAGCGCATGCTGCAGGAATCGGTCGATGCGCTGCTCGACAACGGCCGTCGCGGCCGCGCGATTACGGGCACCAACAAGCGCCCGCTGAAGTCGCTTGCGGACATGATCAAGGGCAAGCAGGGGCGTTTCCGTCAAAACCTGCTGGGCAAGCGTGTCGACTACTCCGGCCGTTCGGTCATCGTGGTCGGCCCCACCCTGAAGCTGCACCAGTGCGGCCTGCCCAAGCTGATGGCGCTCGAGCTGTTCAAGCCGTTCGT
>JAGRHA010000010.1 GCA_020445205.1 Gammaproteobacteria bacterium | reverse complement strand
GTGTGGCCGGCGTCTGTCGCGCGCGGCGCGGAGGGCGTCTCTGCCGTTTCTGTCATGACAATTCGGCGTGCGTATGGGTCGTGCTGATTGGCCGGCGTCGCCGGGTGGATTCGCGTGCGCTGTGGCTACACCGCCATGCGTGCGGCCTCACCACCGTCGATCGTCGCTGTCCGGAAGTGACTGCCGGCCATCGCAATCGCGCGCGACCGAAGCCTATCAAGAAAACCGCGATCTCCCGAAATCCGAATGTGTGATGCCCGTGCCATTCTCACGCTGGCCGGCCGTTTCGCGTGGCAGCGGTCGCGCACGGTGCGCCGGGAGGCAGCAGAAACGGGCCAGCGCGCCGTTGGTGTGGTGGTCGGGTGCGAAGCGCCGGGAGCGGGGTCGTGGAAGCAGAGGGCAGGGCGGCGTGCGCGGCTCGCGGCCAGTGGCAGGCGCGCGTCGGCGGCGTGTCAGCTGCCCGAAGCCTGTTTCGTCTTGCTGCGGTCGTCGCCGGTGTCGACGGCGTCGCTGTCGCCACCCTCGCGCTTGCCGAACTTCGCCTTGTACATCTGCGCGTCGGCCCCATTGAGCAGCGCCGAGGCGTCGGCGCCGTCGCGTGGATACATGGCGGTGCCGACGGAGCAATGCAGCTGCACGTGGCAGGAGCCGATATTGATCGGCTGCGCGACGGCACGCTGCACGCGCAGCACCACCTTGTCGATGTCGGCCTGTTGTCCACATTGGGCGAGCAGGACGACGAATTCATCGCCACCGAAGCGCGCGATGGTGTCGTCGGGGCGTAGCAAGCGACGCAGTCGGCGCGATACCGCCTTGAGCACCATGTCGCCGGCTTCATGGCCGTGTTCGTCGTTGACCTGCTTGAATCCGTCGAGATCGACGAACAGGACGCAGAATTGTCGATCGCCCGCGTTCTCCAGGGCCTTGTCGAGCTGCTCGTTGAACGGGGTGCGGTTGTACAGCCCGGTCAGTGCGTCGAATGTGGCCTGATGGGCGTTGCGCAGCGATGTCTCCTTGACCTCGTGGATGTCCTGCGCCGTACAGATGTAACCCGACACCGCGCCGTCGCTGGTGTGCACGGGCATGCCGTCGACGCTGACCCAGAACTTGCGCATCGAGCTGCGGTTGGTGCAGCGAAACTCGCCGTGATAGCGGTTGCCGCTGGCGGTGCTGTTGCGCCAGCCACTGATGATTTGATCGCGATCCTCGCCGGCGACCACGTCGTACCAGTTCTCGGCCCAGTTGTGGTCCCAGATACGGCCGACCATGTGTTGCCAGCGTTCATTGGCGAACACCACTCGGCCGAACAAGTCGGTCTCGAAGATGCCCACCGGTGCCTGACGCGCCAACTCGCGGAAACGCTGTTCGTTACGCCGCAACTGCTCCTGCGCCACGGTCAGCTTGTTGAGCTTTTCCGACAACTGCCGGGTTTGCTGGCGCAGCAGGTGTTCACGCTGCACCAGTGAGGTGACGTCGTTTATCTGGATCAGGCACCAACGCGAGCCGCCATCGCCGTTGACGGGTGAAATGGTCACAGATTGCTTGATGCGCTCACTCGCGCTCGGGTGTGCATACAAGGGAAACGGGCAGGGGTGCAGTGCGTGCGACAGCAGCGATGCGAAGCCGAAGTCGAGGGCTTCGCGGATCGTCAGCAAAACCCGCTGATCGACTTCTCCGGGCAGCACATCGACGAGTTTCTGACCGAGCATGGGGCAGCCGTTGTTCTTGTCTTTGTCAGGGGCGCGGCAGCGCTCGGACATCCAACGATTCCACAGCTGGATACGCCCATCCCTGTCGAGCACGACCAGTCCGCAGGCGATGACGTTGGCGAGATGGTCGGCGAACAGATGCTGCACGGTCAGATATTGAACAGGTGTTCGATTTCGCCGAGGAAATTGCGGATCGACGAGATGTCCATCATGAACAGGACGTAGCCACTGACGTTCTGTACCGCTAGGTGCATGCCGATACGCGCGACCAGCACGTCGTCTGCGGAACAGTGTTCGGTCAGCAGCGAACGCGCGTCGCTGATCACGACTTCGGGTAGCGTGCCGCTGATCTCCTTGTGGAACAGGTTCGAAATGCTGCTCATGCAGCCATTGATGATGATGTTGCCGATCTCGGCGAGCGCATCCTGCTCGAGCTCGGTGATGGCCTCGGCAGTCGCCTGTTCGTTGAGCATGCGACGCACGATCTCGAGGCTGTCCTTCTCGGGAAAGATCAGCATGGTATCGGTCTGGAAGGTTTCCTGGGCGTCGAACTCCTGCGTGATGCTGCACAGGCGTTCCGTGTCACCGTGTCGGCCCAGCTCCTTGAGTCGCTCGATCATCTGCTCGCGCGGTACGAGCTCGACCGTCGGCACCGAGAGTTCGATTTCTTCCTGTACCAGCTGCGAGAACACCGCGGCGGCTTCGCCCAGCGACAGGTTGAATGTCTCGGCCAGGGCATCGAGCTGAAGGTCGTCCAGCACGATGCGATCAGTGCTGTCCTGCACACCTTGGTTCGCTGTTTTCGCCATCATTCAGGTCTCCGGCGCGAGCGTATCGAGGATCTGCATGATCAACGCTTCGCTGATCGGTTTGCGGAAGAAGTGCACCCCTTGCGCTTCGGCACGGTTGCGTACCGAGTCCTGGACGTTCGCCGTCAGCAGGGCCAGCGGTAGCTGCGGTGTCTGCCTGTGCAGCTCTTCGGCGAGTTCGAGGCCGTTCATGCCAGGCATGTTCATGTCGAGAATCCCGATGTCGGCCCCCGCTTCGTTGATCAGTGCCAACGCCGCCGCACCGTCCGCGGCCTCGACGACGGCCGCGCCGGGGCGCAACGATTTGACCAGTGCGCCACTCATCATGCGTGACACCCGGCTGTCGTCGACGATCAGTACTTTCAGAGACTGGGACATGAATGAGAATCTCCTCGCAAAATGGGTGCACGGAAGGCGCAATCAAGCGACCTATCGGCGACCCGGTTGGGAACTGAAGTTGCGACAGGTTAATGACACGACACCCGGCGGGTGCGGAAGCGCATGAAAGTCTCGAACTGGCTTTTTTTCCGCGCCAAACGGGTGTTTCGTGAATTGCGTACGGGCTGTGCAATGTGCCGATACGACGGAAATTGCGTCAGGCAAAGTCTGGGCGGGCAAGGCCGCCGTCAGGATGTGTCTGCGGAGGCTGTTCGCCATATCGCTTGCACGACATTTCCCGCCTTGTCTTTGCCTCCACCTGTGCTGGCCTACGCGCCGGTTCCGGCCGTAGGTGAACCGACCCGCAAACTGGGGTTTGCCGCGGCGCGCGTGTACGCGCGCCGGACCGCAGATGCTAGATTTAGATTCATCTGACAAACGAACAACAGGTCATGGGCATCGGACCCGTGACCGCCTGTGCGGCCGCGGCCGCGACCTGGGGGAGTATGGCCATGGCCGGGGACGACGACAGCATCAACTTACGCCTGCGTGGCAGCATCGAGAAGCAGGACGAACCGGCCGCCTGGCGCGCAGGTGACAGCGAACTCGGGATCACGGTAAAGGCACGCGAGCGCGTCGTGCTGGCGGCGACACGTGCCGGCGGCAGCGATGTGCACATCAGCGATCTCTCACCCGACACGGTCGCCTGTGTCGAGTACGCCGACGGGTTCAAGTTGTGGACCCGCGTCGACGACCTGCGCCACGAATTCGCGACCCCGGTATCCGCCGGCCGCGGTGGTGGCGATGGGATCGAATGGGAGATCGGCGCGTACGCCGGCGCCCCGGCACGCAGCCGCGGTGCCGCCAAGCGCGTCATCCAGGCACTCGAGTTCTTTGATGTCGACGTCGCTGGTAAGGCGGCAGGTGGGCTCGCGGGCTGGTTCGAGAAACGCCAGCTGCACGACGGCGAGGCCGGATTGTACCGCGTCGATCTCGCGGACGAGGGCCGTATGGTGCGGCAGCGCGGCGCCGTCGGCAGTGCCGACAAACCATTGCTGCTGTTTCTGCACGGCACGGCGTCGAGCACGGCGGGCAGCTTCGGCAAACTGTGGGCCGAAGGCGGCCGTGTGCACAACGAGGCACTTGCCGCACTGGTCGATCGCTACGGTCGTGATGTCTACGCTTTCGAGCACCGTTCGCTGACCGAGAGTCCGATCGACAACGCCTACGAGCTCGCGGGCAGGCTGCCCGACGGCGCCGAGCTGCACCTGGTCAGCCATTCACGTGGTGGCCTGATCGGTGAACTGCTGTGCCTGGGTGAGCGCAAGGGCGGCATCGATGTGCTCGACGAGCGTACGCTCGACCGCCTGTTCAGCCAGGCCGACCTCAGCGATCTGCTGGGTCGCAGCAAAGTGGACAAGTCATGGTACGCGCAACAGCGTGAAACCTTCGTCAAATTGCTGCGTCGGCTCGACGAAAAGGCGTTCAAGGTGCGGCGGTTCGTGCGCGTCGCGTGTCCCGCGCGTGGCACGACACTGGCGTCGGCGCGTCTCGACCGCTGGCTGTCGGTGCTCGAACACTTCGGCGCGAGCGCGTTTGTCGGCGACGCGATCTATTTCCTGCTCGAAGTCGTCAAGCGGCGTACCGACCCGCGCACCTTGCCCGGACTCGAGGCGATGATGCCGCAGTCGGCCTTGGTGCGCCTGCTGAACCACCCGCGACTTAGTGTGCG
>JAGRHA010000075.1 GCA_020445205.1 Gammaproteobacteria bacterium | reverse complement strand
TGCGAGCACCGCGCGACGGGCACGCAGCTCGGGATTGTCGATACGCAGCAATACCTGGCCCGGCTCGACGTGGCTGCCCGGGTGTGTGAGTACTTCGACGACAAAGCCCTCGCCCGCACTCACCACGCGCGCATCTTCGGCGGGCCACACCACGCCCTGGGTACGCGTCACCAGCGGTGCCGGGACGTTCACGATCACGACGGCGAGCAGAATGACGCCCGTGGCCGCCATGACGGCACGGACACGACCCGTCGCAAGGCGCGGGCTGGTGGCGATGAAACGCACCGACTGCAGCAAGGGTCGGATGATCTGCATCGACAGCGTCCACAACGCCAGCACGACACCAACGACCAGAAACTCGCTGGCAAGATAGAGCGCAATCGCGATCGACACACTGAGTCGATACAGCGGCGACAGCAGGCCATACACGGCAAACCAGGCACTCTCACCCTGCGCAGTAACGGGAGACTGCAGCCCTTTGATGCCCAGCAGGTAACGCTGCATGAGGTAGAGGTAGTAGCGACTGGAGCGCGATGCCAGGTTCGGGATCTCGACCAGGTCTTCGAGCACATAGTAAGCGTCGTAGCGCAGCAGCGGATTGCCGTTGAACAGCAGCGTCGACACGCTGCCGATGAGTACGACGTTGAGCATGGTGTCGCGCAGCAGGCCCGGCTCGACCGCGAGCCATACCAACAGGGCCAGTGCCGCCAGGAACAGCTCGACCATGATGCCGACGGCACCGACGATGGCGCGACGGCGCTTGTCGCGCAATGCCCACGCAGCGGAGGCATCGACGTAGGGAACGGGCATGAAAACCAGCAAGCTGATTCCGGTTTCGTGTACCTCACCGCCCCACATCTTCACCGCCAGTCCGTGGGCGAGTTCATGCAGGGCCTTGATGACCGGGTACAACAGCCAGAACGACAGCAGTTCACCGGCCGCCAGCGTCTTGCTGTCGACTGCGGACACCAGTTCGCTACTGTTGGCCACGGCCAGCAGCGCCGCGAGCGCGACCACCGCGAACCACAGCATGAACCCGCCCCAGGTGAACAGGCCGCGCACGGCCGGCAGCAAGCGCGTAAGCAGCCGGTCGGGGTCGAGCAGGCGGATGCGCAGAGCCAGCGGGTTACTCAGGGCGCGACGACGACGGAACCGCTGCACCTGCTGGTAACGTTCGAGGACGTCCTGCGCGCCGAGCGGCAGGCCACCGCGCAGCACTTCGGCACCGTGCAGCTGGGCGAGGATCTGCATGACGTCTTCGGGCAGCAGCACGGGCTGCTCCTCGCGCCCGGCGTTGGCGATGTCGAGCACATCCTGCACGCTGAGATCGCCATCGAGGCGACCGAGAAATTCATATGCCGCCGCGTTGAAGCGCAGGAAGCGGCCCGATGACCTGTCGTGTAACAGGTACCAGCGCTCGCCACGATAATCCTGTGCCAACACCTCGATGCCATGACGCAGCTGCGGTCGCAGATCGGCGACCTGTCGCCACAGGTTGCCACTGTTGGGGGCGGAAACCGGGACGCCGCTCATGACGACTCAGAATCCGAGTGACCAGAGCCAGAACTTGACCCGGTCCAGCAATTCGGCTGTCCATGCGTGGAGCATGCTGGACTCGCCGGTCACGACCTTGGCCACGCCGTGCATGCCCGGCCGCAGCGACTCCGCTGTCGACGGCAGTTCCGCCTCGACGCGGAAACGGTTGCCACTCTGATCCGCGGTGGCAAGCGGGACAATGCGTGTCACGTCGAGTGCGATCGCGCGATCCGGCATCGCCGCGAGACGCAGCTCACCGGACTGCCCAACGGCCAGCCCCGCGATATCGCGCTCGTCGACCTGCAGGTTGACGCGATAACTGCCGGCCGGGACGATCTCGAACAGCAGCTGCCCGCGTTCGAGTGGCGCACCGACCGCGCGACTCAGGTCGCCGCTTACCAAGGTGCCGGCGAATGGCGCGCGTAGCCGGGTGCGTTCGAGCTGATCGGCGACGAGCTTGAGCTGTGCCTCCGATTGCGCCATGCGCGCCTGCGCGATGCTGATTTTCGCGCGCTCCCGCGCCCCAAGGGCTTCCTGGTATTCCTTGGCGTGTTTGTCGAACTCGCTCTGCCACTTCTGCTGTTCGAGCCGCAGTTCGCGGTCGTCGATCGTGGCGAGCACTTGGCCATGGTCGACGTGATCGCCGGCACGCGCGCTGGCCGACAGCAGGTAACCGCTGACGGGTGCCACCACCGCCTGCTGCGTGGTTCCCTCGATCGTGGCCTCGGCCGTGATGCGCAGATCGGTCTGTACCAGACTCGATGCCGCCAGTCCGACGAGCAGCGCACCCACAACCAGCTTGGCCTGCAGGTGCTCACCACCCAACAACCGTCTGGCAGCGCTGCGCACGTCACTGCCTGCACGACGCCACAGCGAGCGCGCATCACGGCGCTTCAACGCCATGAGTGGCGCGAGTTGGGTCAACAGATCACCGAGTCGCGACACCAGGGTCGAATCGACGAGTTCTTCGTCGTCCCAGATCAGGGTTACCGCGCCGACGACCTGATCTTCAGTCGACACCGGCACCGAGCACACTGCCGCCTGCCCGGGCTGCTGCAGTAGCCGCTTGTTTGCGCGATTGAGACCGTGGCGCGGGCCAGGCCGCGGCGGCACGCACACCGCCTCGTCTTGATCGATGCACTCTTCCATCGCCGTCTGGATCGCGTTCGCGAGCGCCGTCCGCCGGTCGAAGGCGACCTGATCGGACATCGCGCTCAGCTGCACCTGCATACCCTTGGTGAAACCCAGTGCCACGCGTGCGCAGGCAAAGCGCTCCGCGAGCAGGTTACAGAACTGGTGGGCGACCACGGGCAGTGGCGCATCGCCGGCGAGGATCTCGACCGCCTGCAACGCGATACGGGAGTCGCCGCGGCGATCGGTGTGCAACCCGAGCAGTGTCTTTTCGAGCCAGGTCGTACCCCACTCCACCAGTTGCAGAACCGCCTGGCGCTGCGGCTCGGAGCAGATATCCAGCACCAGTGCGACAACGCCCAGGCGGCGTTCACCGAGCGTGATGGGAAACGTGATGAAATCGCGCACCTCACCCGCGGCGTCGAGTTCGTCGCTGGCCTTGTGCAACACGCTGCGCCCGTTGTCGAACGCCTTTTCCGCGAAGCCGGTGGCGGTTTCCGACGGCGGCCCGCCGACCGGCCAGCCGGCCGCGAGCTGCAAGCGATTCTTGCTTGCGTCACCCGGAATGTAGACATAGCCACGGTGGACGCCGGAGATCATCCGACACTGCCAGTCCAGCCATTGTTCGATGGCGTTGCGGAACGATCGGCTGACTTCGACCGTGCGCCCGCGCGCCGGTCGACGCGGGGCGGCCTCCACCTGTGGGGCCGTATCAGCTGGCGGCGCGGCGTACTGCTGCACTGCAGCAGATTCTGAAGCAACCTGGGCTGACATGTCTCGTTGGCATCACTCGATGAAGCTCTGCCCTGTAACGGCCGAGGAGCCGCCTTCTTTATTGATGGTCCCGACCGTCACGGGCCCGGCGCACGCGCACGCGAGGATCCCGTTTCCTCCCGCTCGCACCCCAACGCCGCACCCGTGTGGGAATGCACTTTCTACCAGCGAGGCGGAATGTGACGCGCGCGGCAATGTCGGAAACGAACGACGTTCCCTCCACGTTTACCCCCATAGTCGAAGTGGCACATCGGGTCTATATACCGACGACCGGGTTGCACTAAGAACACCACACAACCGGCGAAGGGATGCAAAGGGGGGGACATGGCTACCGACAAGGCTTTCGAGCGCGTCCATGCCTGGTTCGTCGAGGCCGTTGACGATGCCTTCGCCGGGGTCGCCAACGCCGCGCAGCGCGATGCCCTGGTCAAGGTGCTGTGGAGCCTGACCGACCCGAAGAACCCCAATTCCGCCCCACCTGCCAACACACCGACCGCGTTCAACAAGCCGACCACGTCGGGCGAAAGCCTGTCGGTCGCGGCCCTCATCGTCGGCGAGGTCATCGCCGGCATCGAGCCATTGAAGAAGGCCATCGACGCGATCGGTGGCGGCAACGTCGCCGATGCCAAGGACGCGATCAAGACGGTCGTCGAACGGGTCAAGAGCGCCATCGACAACGCCGGCGTTCATACCAGCGCGTTCGGGCTCGGCAAGCTGTTGCTGACCTTGTCCGACGACATCACGCCGGCGACCGCGACCTCCCCGGTGGCGAAGAAGCTCGCGCAGACGTTGACCAGCAGCGTCGCGCAACAGCCGGCGACCTCGGCGGCCGTCGGCGTGCAGACGATGATACTGGGCGGTGTCCTGGACAAGGCCTTCGGCGGCGAACAGGCGATCACGCAGTGGGCGACGTTTGCGGTACCGACCGTCACCTCGTCGTTCGTGCCGCCACCACTCAACCTCACGCAGAGCTCCGCCAACGGCAAGATCGAGATCAAGAAGTTCGACCCGTTCAAGGGCGTCGTCGCCGGTCTCAGTGCCCAGCTCGACAAGGAGAAGGTCGACGGTGACCACGCCCTGGCGTTCAAGCTCGGTGCCGCTGGCGAGGTGCAGATCCTTTGGGACGGCAGCAACCCGCCCGTCAAGGCCAAAACCGGCAGCGGATTCGGCATCGAGCTCGATGTCGCACTGAAAAAGACCGCAGGCAGCAACGGCGCGATCAGCATCCCGGATCCCGCGGGTGCGCCCCTGGTACGTCTGCAGATCGACGAACTCGGTGGTGGCCTGTCGCTCAAGGTGCCGAGTGGTGGCAACCAGCTAGCGCCGTCGGTCAACCTGCGCGCCAAGGGCGGCAAGATCATCATCAAGGTCGACGACAGCCTGCTCGCGCAGGTCATGGGCGACGACATCACGGTCGATTTCGATATCGAGGTACTCGCCGACGCCGCCGGCGGCATCCGGTTGAAGAACGGCACCGGGCTGCGCGTGAACCTGCCCGTCGTCGCCCTGCCGAGCGGTCCGTTCTCGCTGCAGCTGATCACGTTCGCGATCGAACCCAAGAACAACTTCGCCACCATCGAGACCGAGCTGTCGATCTCGGCCGGCGTGGCGATCGGTCCGTTCCAGGCCTCGGTCGAACGCATCGGCGCGCTGCTGGAGATCACGGTCGCCGACGGTTCACCGCAGCTCAAGTTCAAACCGCCCACGGGACTCGGTATGAGCCTCGACGCAGGGGTCGTCAAGGGTGGCGGTTTCCTGTCGCTCGATCCAGACCTGGGTGAGTACAGCGGTGCACTCGAGCTCAAGCTGGCGTCGATCGGCGTCAAGGCCCTCGGCCTGCTCAACACCAAGCGGCCGCCGGGCAACAACTGGTCGCTGCTGCTGCTCGTTTACGGCAACTTCCCCCCTATCCAGCTGTCATGGGGCTTCACCCTCACAGGCATCGGTGGTCTGATCGGTGTGCAGCACACGGCCGACACGGGCGAGATGTCGAAGGCGCTCGGCAACGGCGCCCTCGACGCGGTGCTGTTCCCGCAGGACGTTACCGGCAATGCACCGCAGATCTTCGAGACACTGAAGACGCTGTTCCCGTACAAGGCCGGCGGCTTCATCATCGGCCCGATGGTCGAGATCGGCTGGGGTACGCCGAGTCTGGTCATCATCCGCGCCGGCATCCTGATCGAGGCCAGCCAGCTCGCCCTGCTCGGCCAGCTGATCATCCAGGTGCCACCGCTGGTCGACAAACAGCTCGCGATCCTGCGCCTGCAGCTCGATTTCGTCGGCGTGATCGTGTTCGATCCGTTCAAGCTCGGCTTCGACGGCAAGCTGCGTGATTCGCACGTCGCCAAGATCACGCTGACGGGTCAGTTCGCGTTCCGCGCGGAGTTCGGCGAGCGCTCGACGTTCCTGCTGTCGGCCGGTGGTTTCCACCCGCGTTTCGCCGATATCCCGCCCGACATCCCGATGCCGTTCGAACGCATCGGCGCGGGTTTCGACATCGGCATCGTCGGCGTCAGCATCAAAGTCTACTTCGCCATCACCGCCGCGACCGTGCAGGGCGGTGCCGAGGTCAAGGCCTGGGGCGACGTCGGCGTCGCAAGCTTCGACGCCGGTCTCGGGTTCGATGCGATCTTCTACCTCAAGCCGAAGTTCTATTTCGAGGTCGACTTCCGTGCCTGGGCCAACGCACAGGCCTTCGGTATCGAGTTCGGCGTGCGACTCGAGGGCCTGCTCAAGGGACCGGGACGCTGGCGCATTCGCGGTGTCGGCACCGTCGATCTCGGCTGGTTCGGTAGCGTATCGGTCGACTTCGACGAATCGTGGGGCAGCGATACCGACACGCCACTGGTGACCGAGAACGCGTTCCTGCTGCTCGAAGGCGAGGCATCGAAACGCGAAAACTGGAGCGTGCAGCTTCCCGCAGCAGACGAAAGCTACTGCACCTTCGCCAAGCGCGACGGTGAAGAAGACATCGTCGCCCATCCGCTCGCCGCCCTCGCCTTCACCCAGACCCGGGTGCCGCTCGGCGTCAAACTCGACAAGGTTGGAGATGCAGGTGTCGACGGGCCGACCACGCTCGACATCGAGGACATCAGCTTCCCCGACAGTGCGGCACACGCAGCACCGAGCGTGAAGAAGGAGCAGTTCGCGGCGGCACAGTTCTTCAACATGTCCGACGATGACCGTCTCGGCAAACCCTCGTTCGAAGCCATGGCGGCGGGGCGCGACTTCAACCTCGACGACTTCATCGCCGGACCGACGATCGAATGCCCTGTCGACTGGGAGACACGCGACCTGTCGCCACGCACGGGTTTCCTCGGCGGACTTGTCGGCCAGCTGCTCGGTGCGCACATGTTCGGTCGTGCCAACGCCAAGGCACAGTGGATGGTCGCGACCGGCGCCGTGGCCCGCGCGGGCCTGCGCGAACTCGACGACATGCTGCCCGCCGATGCCGCACCGCTGGTCATGCGTGATGCCGTGCCCACCGTGGTCACCGGCATCGTCGATCAGCAACCCGTGCTGCAGCAGTCGTTCAGCGGCGTGTTTGCTGCCGAGAACGGTCTGCGCGTAAACGCCGGCAGTGCGCGCGCCGCGGCACAGACGCAAGTCGCCGAATTGTTCGAGATAGCCTGATGGAGCACGAACATGGCCGTCGCTGATCCCGATCTCAAGTACGACTTCATGCCGTGGGCGCGGCGTGGGCTGGCGCGTGCGCACAACCATGCCTCGCTGACCATGGACGGGGTCGCCGCGCTGCCGCTCGTGAGCATGGGACTCAAGCTCAAAGGCACGGGCGGCGGTGACGCCACGTCGACACCGACCGTCGACCTGAAGCTGCTCGGACCCGGCGACGTGATCGGTATCGACCCGCGCGTGATCGTGCGCGTCGAACCACGCAGCAACAACCACGATTTCGAACCCAACTACCTCGCCGCGATCGAGTTCGACACCCCGGACTTCCCGTGGCTGTTCACACCGGCCAAGGCCGACGCCAACAACCGGCTCGCACCGTGGCTGACGCTGGTCGTGTTTACGCGTGACGAAGTGGCAGACCCCGTTCTGCGACCCGGTCGCGTGCTGCCCTCGACCTTGCTCCCGACCAACACGCCGCTGCCGAACCTGGCCGAATCCTGGATGTGGGCACATGCCCAGGTCGTGCGCGATGCACCGACCCAGCAGGTCATCGACATGCTGCAGAACGCGCCGGCGAAGAATCTCTCGCGCCTCGTCTGTCCGCGTCGACTGCAAGCGAACAAGCAATACATCGCGTGCCTGGTACCGACCTTCCAGCCAGGACTCGACGCCGCGCTCGGCCGACCTGTCGCCAGTGACGCGACGCTGGCACCGGCTTGGTCGGGTACGCAGGCACAGACCGATTTCGAACTGCCGTGCTACTACCACTGGACCTTCAGCACCGGTCCGGCCGGCGACTTCGAGACCCTGGCCCGACGCCTCAAGGCACCCGCAGAATATCCACCGGGCATCCAGGCCAAACTCGACAAGCTCGGCCGCCTGCCGGTCGAGGTCGACGCCGATCACCTGCTGCGCGATGCACTGCTGGCGACTGACGGTAACGCGATCAAGGCGAACTACGTCGCCCAATACGAAGGCGCGTTGCTGTCGCTCGAGATCAGCGGCTCACCCGAGCCCGGTGCCGACGACGACATCGCCGACGATCTCGCGACGATCCTCAACGCCGCCGAGGAATCCGTGCTGGGAACGCTCGATCTCGATGCACCGACGCTACAGATCCCGGTCGTGGGCCCGCCGATCTATGGCGGATTCCACGCCCGACGCCACAAGATCCATCCCAACCAGCGCGATCGCTGGCTCGACCACCTCAACGCGTCTATCCCCCGCCGCATGGCCGCGAGCGTCGGCACGCGCCTGGTGCAGAGCAACCAGGAAACCTTCATGCGTGCCGCCTGGCAACAGGTCGGCGATGTACTGCGCGCCGAGCGCCTGTTCAGCCTGTCGCACCTGGCCAAGAAGTCACTGTCGATGCTGCTGCAGCGTTTCACCCTGCTGCCCGAGGCACGCCGCCTGGAACTCCTCGCGCCGGCCGCCACGCGCATCCGACTCGACGAACATGTCACCGTGTACGGCTATGCACACAGCACGAGCCTGCCCGACGGCTTCGTCGATGGCGCCCTGCGACGCACGTTGAGTCCCGCGCGCGCGCTGCTGCGTCGCACCGCAGGTACCGCGAGTGCCGCGGCCGGCCACCTCGTCGAACTCGCAGCGGGTTTCCAGACCAAGGCGGCGGCCACCACGTTCGCCGATCCCGCACGATTCCGCAGCGACGGCTTCAGCAGCCTGCAGGCACTCGATGCCGTGAAGCCCAGCGGCCGGCGTCCGGTGGCTGTCGCCGGCCTCGCCGATCGTCTCGACCGCACGACCCTCAGCCGGCTCAAAACCCAGTCACGCGTTACACAGCGCTTGCTCAAACAAGGCGGTTGGCACGACGCATCGATCAGCGAACGACTCAAGGCCGGTGTCCTCACCGACGGCCACTACCAGCGTCTCAGCGAGTTGAATGCGGCACTGGCCGACAGCGGCGCCACGCAGGCCATCGGCACGCGCCAACTCGCCAGTCAGTTGGCCGCAAGCAAATTTCTCAAGGCCGAAGGCGTGCTACTCAACGTTCAAGGCGGTGTCGATGCCGCACCGTTGGTGTCGACGCGCGGACTCAAGGTCGACGCACGCGGCGGCCAGCTGCTCGATGTCGCACCGTCCGCGAGCACACGTTTTGTTTTCGACGGCGCCGCACTCTATCCGGGCACAATCGCCTTCGTCGAAGTCGACGCAATCCG
>JAGRHA010000074.1 GCA_020445205.1 Gammaproteobacteria bacterium | reverse complement strand
TTCGAAGAAGTCGAGCTGCCGTTCACCAAGTATCACATCGATAACTGGCGTGGCGCTCGCAAGAGCCTGAACTCCTCCACCTACATCCGCTTCTGATAGCGGTAACAGACGAGGTCATACACGGTTATGAAATTGGCAGTACAGGTGAACGAGGGTCCCTATCAGCATCAGGCGACCGACTCGGCTTACCACTTCACCAAGGCGGCCCTGGAAAAGGGTCATGAAGTGTTCCGCGTGTTCTTCTACCACGACGGCGTTCTCAACGGCACCCGCCTGACGACGCCGCCGCAGGACGACCGCAACATCGTCAACCGTTGGGTGGAACTGGCTGAGAAGTATGACCTCGATCTGGTCCTCTGCGTCGCCGCGGCTCAGCGCCGGGGCCTCGTGGACGACGGTGAGGCGGAGCGCAACAAGAAAGATGCGACCAATATCGCGCCGAAGTTCCGGATCTCCGGTCTCGGTCAGTTGATCGAAGCCGCAATTCAGGCCGACCGTCTGGTCGTGTTTGGCGACTGAGGGAGTAATCACGATGTCTGATATCAAGAAGTTCATGTATCTGAACCGTCGTGCTCCCTACGGCACCATCTATGCCTGGGAGTCGCTCGAAGTCGTGCTGATTGGCGCGGCCTTCGATCAGGAAGTCAGCCTGATGTTCATGGACGACGGCGTGTTTCAGTTGGTCAAGGGTAGCGATACCTCCGAGTCGGACATGAAGAACTTCATGCCGACCTATCGCACCCTGGGTGACTACGGTGTGCGTCACTTGTATGTCGACAAAGCTTCGCTCGAAGCCCGTGGCCTGACCGCCGATGACCTGATCGAGGTGGCCTGGGAAGACTTCGAAACCGAGGAAGAAGTCGACAACATCGTCGAAGCCGTGGATGCCGACCAAGTCGTGCAGCTGATGGCCGAATCCGAAGTCGTATTCAGTTTCTGAGGTGGTCTGATGGCTGATCTGCTTACTGTTAACAAGTCGCCGTTCGAGAAGAATTCGCTCGAGCTGGCAATCAAATACTCGCAGCCGGGTTCCGCGATCTTGCTGATTGAGGACGGTGTATACGGTGCCATGAAAGGTACCGTCGCCGAGGCAATGGTGAAAGGCGCGATGGGCGACAAGAAAATGTATGCCCTGAAGTCTGATTTGAAGGCTCGTGCGATTAAAGATGATCGCGTAATCGATGGTGTCGAAGTCGTCGACTACGCAGGTTTCGTCGATCTGGTGGAAGCCAACGACAAGGTACAGGCCTGGTTGTAAGACCTCGCCAACAGAGCAAACTCTTTTAGAGAGGAGATAGATATGCCTATCGAAGTAGATGGTAAAACCCTGGAAACCGACGAAGAAGGTTACCTGGCCAATATCAACGAGTGGGTTCCCGGCGTTGCTAACGTCATGGCAGCTGAAGATGAACTGGAGCTCACCGATGAGCACTGGGACATCATCAACTTCCTGCGCGAGTACTACGAAGAGTACCAGATCGCACCGGCAGTCCGCGTGTTGACCAAAGCTGTCGGCAAGAAGCTCGGCAAAGACAAGGGCAACAGCAAGTACCTGTACGGCCTGTTCCCGTATGGCCCGGGCAAGCAGGCATGCCGCTATGCCGGCCTGCCGAAGCCGACCGGCTGCGTCTGATTCGCTGCTGATCCTCCGGGCGGGTCGCTGACGATCCGCCCGGACCCATCAAACGAAGAGAGGTTTTCGGAAACATGTCGTTTCTGACAATCGCATTTGCCGCACTGTTCTACGCCGCTACCATCCTGCTGGTGGTGGGTCTGGCCCGTCGCATCGCGCTGTATTGGAAGACGCCGGCGCCATTGAAGATCCCGACCACGCCGGCACCGGTGACGCAGGGCGGGGTCGTGCTGCGCATGTTCCGCGAAGTGGTGTTTTTCGAAAGCCTTTTCAAATCGACGAAGTGGACCTGGCTGTTCGGTTGGGTATTCCACATGGCGTTGTTCATGGTGTTGTTCCGCCACCTGCGTTACTTCACCGAGATCCATTGGTTGATGGAGATCGTCGAATTCGTCGGACCGCTGTTCAAGTACCTGGCGTTTGCAATGATCATCGGTCTGCTGGGGTTGCTCGGACGTCGCATGTTCGTCGATCGCGTACGTTACATCTCGGCACCGTCGGATTTCCTCATGTTGCTGTTGCTGTTGCTCATCGGCATCAGCGGCGCGATGACGACGTTCGTTGCACACACCGACGTGGTCGCCGTGAAGGCGTTCTTCCGCAGCCTGATGTATTTCAACTTCAGCGAGATGCCTAACCTGCCGACCGATCCGCTGATCGTCGTCCACCTGCTGCTCGTTGCGCTGCTCATGATCATCTTCCCGATCAGCAAGCTGCTGCACGCGCCCGGTGTGTTCTTCAGCCCGACCCGCAACCAGGTCGACAATCCCCGCGAGCAGCGCCACATCGCCGATTGGGCGCGCAAGCTGGAACAGTAAGTCGAAGCGAGATACGCGAGCATGGCCAAAGCAGAATTCGAAATCCCGCAGCTGAACGAGAACCCCGAGGTACCACCAGTCGTCCTCGGCACGATGGCACACAGCCATCCTTTCATCGCCAAGCCGGAGTTTCAGGAGCCCCTGAATTTTCCGGGTGAGCTGGTCGACAACTGGCAGGAGAAGGCCATCGAGGCGATGGGTGACCTGCTGGGCAAGTATCGCTCGCTGCAGGTATACCTCGACTCGTGCGTGAAATGTGGTGCCTGTACCGACAAGTGTCATTACTTCCTCGGTACTCAGGATCCGAAGAACATGCCGGTGGGTCGTCAGGACCTGCTGCGCAAGGTTTATCGCCGCTACTTCACCTTCGCGGGCAAATATTTTCCCAAGCTGGTGGGCGCCGAAGACCTGACCAAGGAAGTCCTCGACGACTGGTACAGTTACTTCCACCAGTGTTCGCAGTGTCGTCGCTGCTCGGTGTTCTGTCCTTACGGTATCGACACTGCCGAGATCTCGATGGCAGCGCGCGAGATCATGGACCGCATCGGCGTCGGTCAGAAATACTGCAACGAGATCATCGCCAAGGTCTTCAAGATCGGTAACAACCTCGGCCTGCCGGAGATGGCGCTGGCCGATACGCTGGAAGGCCTCGAGGAAGACGTCGAAGACGAAACCGGTGTCGCGGTGAAGTACCCGCTCGACAAGAAGGGTGCCGACATCCTGCTGGTCACGCCGTCGGCGGACTTCTTTGCCGAGCCGCATGTCGATGGCCTGATCGGCTATGGCAAGGTATTCCACGAAGCCGGTGTGTCGTGGACGCTGAGTTCCAAGGCGTCCGAGGCGGCCAACTTTGGTATGTTCATCGGCTCGTACGAGAACATGCGTCGCGTGTCGATGCGGATTCGCGAAGCCGCACTCGAACTGGGCGTCAAACGCATCATCTTTGGTGAGTGCGGCCATGCGTGGCGCGTTGCCTACAGCTTCCTCAACACCTTGGCCGGCCCGTTCGATTTCCTCGATCCCAAGTATCCGGTGCCGCAGCACATCCTCGAGTTCACTTGGGGTGAGATCCAGAAGGGCACGCTGAACATCGATAAATCGGCCAATGACGACATGGTCGTGACCTTCCACGACTCGTGCAACGTCGCTCGTGCGTCGCGCATGGGGCCGGAGCCCGGTGGCCAGTTCAAGATTCCACGCAACGTCATCAAGGCCGTTTGCAACCACTTTGTCGACATGGCGCCCGAGACCATCCACGAGAAGACCTTCTGTTGTGGTGGCGGCGGTGGCCTGTTGACCGACGACCTCATGGAACTGCGTGTCAAGGGTGCCAAGCCGCGTATGGAGGCACTCAAAAACGTCATCGAGGAGCACGGCGTCACCAACATGGCGGCGATCTGCGCAATCTGTAAGTCGCAGTTCACCAAGGTGCTGCCGTATTACGGCATGGACATGGACATGATCGTCAGTGTCCACCAGCTGGTTTCCAATGCAATCGTCCTTACCGGCCAGACCGACGGCGAGGACGACGAAGACGAGTCCGAAGACGACGCGGCGTAAGCGGCGTCTCGCAACCAAACAAGATCGATCCCGCGGGATCCTGGGCATTTAGAGTAAGGAGAGTTTTAGATGGCAACTCCGAGCGATGAGATGAACACCAAGCTCACTTGGCGCCGATTCGAAGACGGCGATCACGAGTGGGATTCGTATACGGACAAGATTTTCGTCCAGGATACCTCGCACAAGTGCCCGACCTACGTGCACAAGACCCCGCCGTGCCAGGGCAGCTGCCCGTCGGGTGAAGACATCCGCGGCTGGCTCGCCGTTGTGCGTGGCCAGGAAAAGCCGGCCGAAGGTCTGGACATGGGCGAGTACGCCTTCCGTCGCTCCACCGATGCCAACCCGTTCCCGTCGATGATGGGTCGCGTGTGCCCGGCACCGTGTCAGGATGGCTGTAACCGCAACGAGGTCGAGGACTTCGTCGGCATCAACGCTGTCGAGCAGTGGATCGGTGACAATGCACTGGCCAACGGCTACAAGTTCGTCGCCGGCGAGAGCACGGGCAAGAAAGTTGCCGTGATCGGTGGTGGCCCGGCTGGCATGTCGGCGGCTTATCAGCTGCGTCGCAAGGGTCATGCCGTTACCGTCTTCGAATCGCAGCCGGAACTCGGCGGCATGATGCGTTACGGCATCCCCAACTACCGTATCCCGCGCGACAAGCTCGCGGGCGAGATCCAGCGCATCATCGACATGGGCGAGATCGACGTTCGCGCCAACACCCGCGTTGGCAAAGACGTGGCCGTCGAGGAAGTCGAGAAAGAGTTCGACGCCATCCTGTGGGCCGTCGGTTGCTGGACCGGTCGTGGCCTGCCCGTGCCGGGTTGGGAAGGTACGCCGAACTGTGTCTCGGGTGTCGCGTTCCTGAAAGCGTTCAACGAAGGCCGTATGAAGGTCACGGCGGACAAGGTGGTGTGTGTCGGCGGTGGTGATACCTCGATCGACGTCGTCTCCGTTGCGCGTCGTCTGGGCCACATCGAGCAGACCAACCCGACCGACCGCCCGGAACTCGTGGTGCACGACGGTTTCGTCGCCCACGACTCGGCAATCACCGCGGCAGCGCAGGGTGCCGTGGTCACGCTGACCTCGTTGTTCCCGCGCAGCAACATGACAGCTGCCGAGCACGAGGTGAACGATGCATTGCACGAAGGTGTCACGATTCTCGACGAGGTCATGCCGGTCGAGGTCATCCTGGGTGCCGACGGTCGCGCAACCGCTCTGAAAATCGCCAACTGCACGCTGAAGGACGGTCGCCCGACGCCGGTCGAAGGCACCGAGCAGGTGATCGAAGCCGACCTCATCGTCTCGGCCATCGGCCAGGGCGGTGATCTGACCGGTATCGAAGTGCTCGACAATGGTCGCGGCCTGATCAACGCCGACAGCTTCTACCAGGTTCCCGATCGCGAGAAGCATTTCGTTGCCGGCGACATCATTCGTCCACATCTGCTGACGACGGCGATCGGCCAGGGTTCGGTAGCGGCCGATTCGATCGACGAGTACCTGCAGAAGAAGGAGCACAAGAAGCGTCCGAAGGTCGACGTGCATCACTTCAACCTCGATAAGAAGATGCAGGAAGCCGGCCTCACGCCCGACCATTTCGAGGTTGCCGAGCGTGGCGACCTGCGTGGTACGGCGAGCGGTAACTGGGCCGTGCACAACTACGAGGATCGCTCGTTTGCCGAGGTCATCCCGCACGATGAGTTGTTCCTCGCGCATTTCGCTTACACCCCGCGCATTGCGCGCAAGGAAGAAGTGCCGTCGGCCGACGATGTCCTCGGACACTTCCACGAGCGCCTGATCGGTCTGGAAACCACGCAAGCGGTCGAGGAAGCCAAGCGCTGCATGAGCTGCGGTATGTGCTTCGAGTGTGACAACTGCGTGATCTTCTGCCCGCAGGATGCCGTCTACCGTGTCGACAAGAAGCAGGCGACCACCGGTCGTTATGTCGCGACCGATTACGCACGTTGCATCGGCTGCCATATCTGTTCGGATGTGTGCCCGACCGGCTACATCAAGATGGGTCTTGGCGAGTAAGTGAGCAGGGGCCTCAGTGGCAATGAAAGGTAAGATAACGATCAGCATGCTGCTCGCCGTTTGCCTTGGCCTGTTCGCAGGCCTGGGCAACGCCCTGGCAGACGATCATGGCTTCAGCGGGGCGCCTGCGGTCGAGGGTACGGCGAAAGCCGACAAACTCGATGCCTGCGTGGCACCGACGGCTTTCATGCGTCGGAACCATTTCGAGCTGATCAAGCATCAGCGCGATATCACGGTTCACGAAGGCATCCGCAAGACCGACAACAGCCTCGCTGGCTGCGTTGACTGTCACGCGCGCCATGACGCCGCCGGAAAGGCCGTGGCGGTGAACGCGCCGGGCGAGTTCTGTTCCGGCTGTCACGAGTACGTCGGTGCTTCGCTCGATTGCTTCACCTGTCATGCCACGAAGCCCACGGGGAACTGAGTAAATGAGTGAGCCAATCGACAAGCAGCGTCGAGCATTCCTGGCCACCGCCTCGGGTGCCGCAGCGGCGACCGCGGTTGCCCCCGGCGTGTTCCTGCACGCTGTTGCACAGGCCGCGCCACGCGATTCCGCTGTGACGGATGCTGTGCGCTACGGCATGCTGATCGACACGACCAAGTGTGCCGACGGTTGCAGTGACTGTGTCAGTGCCTGCGACAAAGAGAACGGTCTCGACATGCTGGTCAAGCCCGAAGGGGCCAGCGATGCCTTGTGGGATATGCAACGCCCGCGTTGGATTCGCCAGGTCAAGCTGAAGAACAACCTCACCGGCCGTGTCACCACGCTGCCGATGATGTGTCAGCACTGTGAGAAGCCGCCGTGTGTCGACGTGTGCCCCACAGGTGCCTCTTTTCGCCGCGCCGACGGCATCGTCATGGTCGATCGTCACACCTGTATCGGCTGCCGCTACTGCATGATGGCGTGCCCTTACAACGCGCGTTCGTTCATCCATGAAAACGTGCAGTTGAAGCCGACGGCTGCGCCGCGCGGCAAGGGTTGCGTCGAGAGCTGCAATCTTTGTGTACAACGCCGTGACAACGGCGGTACGACGACGGCGTGTCAGGATGCGTGCAAGCAGGGCGCGATCGTCTTCGGCGATCTGAAAGACGCGAACAGTGCGGTATCGCAGGCGCTGGCCAAGTATCCGAGCGTGCAGATCCGCGCCGATCTGAAGCTGAACACCGGCGTCCGCTACACCGACGTCTGATCGATTACCGGAGAGCTTTTCGGCAATGAAAAAGATTCACTACCGCGAATGGGGTATCGAGAGCCCGCGCTACTGGGGGTTGCTCGCGGTACTGGCGACGATCGTCGCGGTCGGCGGTTTTGCAACGCTGTACATGGAACATCAGGGTCACTGGGTGACCGGCATGACCAACCAGATCGTGTGGGGTACGCCGCACGTGTTCGCGATCTTTCTGATCGTCGCCGCGTCGGGTGCGCTCAACGTCGCCTCGATTGGCTCGGTGTTCGGGCAGAAGATGTACAAGCCGTTGGCGCGACTCTCGGGGCTCATGGCGATCACGCTGCTGGTCGGTGGCCTGATCGTACTGGTACTCGATCTCGGTCAACCGACGCGCCTCATCGTTGCGATGACGACTTACAACTTCAAGTCGATCTTCGCCTGGAACATCTACCTTTACGTCGGCTTCATGGCGATCGTGGCGGTCTATCTGTTCACGATGATGGAGCGCAAGGCGAACGGGTATAGCCATGGTGTCGGTGTGCTGGCTTTCGTCTGGCGTCTCGCGTTGACCACCGGTACCGGATCGATCTTCGGTTTCCTGGTCGCACGCCAGGGTTACGATGCCGCGATCATGGCACCGATGTTCATCATCATGTCGTTTGCGTATGGTCTCGCACTGTACTTGCTCGTGCTCATGTTCACGTTCAACACCGATGATCGTCCGCTCGGCGATGCCTTGTTGCGGCGCTTGAAGAACCTGCTCGGCGTGTTCGTCGCAGCGATCTTCTATTTCACCGTGGTGTACCACCTGACCAACCTCTACGGTACGGAGAACCACGCGTACGAAGCGTTTATTCTGCGCGATGGCGGTGTCTACACGTGGGTGTTCTGGCTGTGCTGGGTGCTGCTCGGCATGATCGTGCCCATGGGCATCCTGTTCCATCCGGCACTGGGCATGCAGCGTGGCGCCATCACCATCGCCGCGTTGCTGGTCGTGTTCGGCGGGCTGTCGGCAATCTACGTGATCGTGATCGGTGGTCAGGCGTTCCCGCTGAACATGTTCCCCGGGCACACGATCATCGAATCGGGCTACTACGACGGCGTGGACGGTTTGGCACGCGCGTACTCGCCTTCGCTGCCGGAGTTCCTGCTCGGCATCGGTGGCTTCGCGCTGGCGTTGCTGGCGACCTTCGTCGGTGTGCGGTTGCTGCAGTTCCTGCCGACTTCGCTGGCCGACGAGGTCATCGATCCACATGCCGCGAAGTGAACCGCGGTAGGGGCTTGGTTGTAAAAGGGCGGCCATCGGGCCGCCCTTTTTTGTGCGTCATCTGCCGGGCGGTCGCGACATGTCGGCAGCGCGTCCTGACCACCGGCACCTCAGGTGTCGTCGGCAGCGGCAGTGAAATGGATAACGCATTGCGGGCAGAATATCGTCCATGAGCGCAGCGCATCTCTACATCTCTGCAGCCCACAAGTCGTCGGGCAAGACCACGCTGAGCATCGCTCTGTGCGCGGCACTGCGCGCCGACGGCGATGTCGTGCAGCCGTTCAAGAAGGGCCCTGACTACATCGATCCGCTGTGGCTGGGGCAGGCCGCGGGGCGGCCTTGTCACAATCTCGATTTCAACACCATGCAACGCAACGAGATCGAGGAGCTGTTCGCGGCCAAGATGCAGGGGGCAGACATCGGTCTGATCGAGGGCAACAAAGGCCTGTACGACGGCCTCGCCCTGGACGGTAGCAACAGTAATGCGGCACTTGCTGCACAGCTCGGCTCGGCGATCGTACTCGTGCTCGACAGCCAGGGGATGACGCGTGGCGTTGCACCACTGATCCTCGGTTACCAGGCGTTCGATCCGGCCATCCGCATCGTCGGTGTCATCCTCAACAAGGTCGGCGGCAGTCGTCACGAGGCCAAGTTGCGCTCCGTGATCGAGCACTACACGGATGTCCGTGTGATCGGCTCGGTGCACAAAAACGAGGAGCTCGTGATCAGCGAGCGTCACCTGGGTCTCGTCCCCAGTAACGAACTCGGCGGCAGCCAGGCGCACATTCGACGCATGGCGGAGCTGGTCCGTGATCAAGTCGACTTGGCCGCACTGCGTGAGATGGCTGCCACCTCGAGGCCACCGCGGGTGTTCGAACGAGCGCCGGCCACGGCCGTCGCCACCCAGCGCGTGCGCCTGGCCTATGCAAGCGATGCCGCATTCGGTTTCTACTACGCGGGCGATCTCGAGGCATTGCGTGTCGCGGGTGCCGAACTGATCCCGTTCAGCCCGTTGCACGACAGTGGTCTGCCAGCGTGCGATGGCGTGTTCCTCGGTGGCGGATTTCCCGAGACCCACATGCAGGCACTCGAGGAAAATGCTGCGATGCGGCAGGCGATGGCGGCGTATATCGAAGCGGATGGACCGGTTTACGCGGAATGTGGAGGGTTGATGTATCTCTGCGACCGCCTGACCTGGGACGGAAACACGCGTAAAATGGCCGGCGTCATCCCGGCAGAGGTCGTGATGCATCGCAAACCCCAGGGACGCGGCTACGTGCGCCTGCGGGAGACCGGTGTGCATCCTTGGCCCTTGTCCACGGACGGCACAGAACCCATACCGGCGCATGAGTTCCACTATTCGGCACTCACCGCGTTGCCGCAGGGTTTCGAATATGCCTATCAGGTCGAGCGCGGTTACGGGCTCGACGGTGAGCACGACGGTTTGCGCTACCGCAACCTGCTCGCGAGCTACGCGCATCTGCGTGATACGCGGTCGCACCCGTGGGCGGCGCGATTCGTACAGTTCGTGCGCAAGGTGGCTACCGAACGTGCCGAGGTGCCGGGAACCGCCGGGCCCAACGAGAGGAAGTGAAGATGTTCAAAGTGACTCCGCAGGCGGCACAACAGGTCAGGGTGGCTGCCGAGCAGGGTGGTACCACCGGCATGGCATTGCGCCTTGCCGCGCAACAGCGTCCCGACGGCAGCATCGATTACCGGATGGGATTCGACGAGGCGACCGAGGACGACATCCGCTTCACCTCCGAGGGCGTACACATCGTCATGGCGCCCGAGTTCGTACCGTTGCTCGATGCTGCGACGCTCGACTTCGTCGAACTCGAACCCGGTGACGCACAGTTCATCTTTCTGAACCCCAACGACGCCAACTACGTGCCGCCTGCCGGCAATTGATGTTGTGCGCCCGCGTGCGGGCGCTACCGCCTGATATGGAACTTTCCTCCCAGGACACCCTGCGGCTCAACGTCTTGCTCGCGAGCCGGCCGCAGGCGATCCGCATCAACGAATCGACCATGACGGTCTTCGGGCTCTCGGCCAAGGGCGAGGCCCAAGTCCAATTGAACCCCACCGGGCGTGACGAGCAATACATCCGTCGCGTCAAGGAACTGCTGTCGGGACACGTTCTGGGTTCGCCGGGTGGCTACCCGGTCTACCTGCAGCGCTGGACGCGCATGGGACAGATGCGCGACGACAGCCTCGAACAGCTGCTGCTGCTCGGCGAGCCCGAAGCGGTCGTCGCCACCGTATGTGCCCAGGGCCTGACCGATGAACTCGCGCGGCGCGCCTGGTGGGCCATGGAAGATGCCACCAACGCGCGCCATATGCTCGGCAAGGACGCGGTGGTCAACGGTACGATGGGTCCCGTGCTCGCCCGTTATCTGGTCGATCACTTGCCGTTCGAAGCCGAGCCCGAACAACAGATCGTCACTGTGCGCCTGGTGCTGCAACCCGGACTGCTCGACGACGAGGAGGTGGCCGGGCTATGGCGTAAGGCGCAGCGCAAACCGGCCTATTACGTCGGATTTCTCGCCGCACGTCCCGACCGCCTGCCGGAGCCGCGCGACGCCCATCCTGCGCACGCCGCTGCAGCGGTTGCGGCGGGTGCCGCGGGCCCGGCCACGCTGTCGGGTCTGCTCGAACGCGTGCTGTCCGCACCCGGCCAGGCGTTCGTCGACACGGTTTTCCGCGTGTTCGAGAAACCTTCCAATCAGGACGTGGTCAACATCGCTCTCGATTGTGTCGCTGCGTACTTCGCCGCTGCGCGGCCCGAAGGTACTGTGGACGCGACGCTGGATGCTCTGCAAATCGAAGCCGACGCCTGGCTCGGTACCGATGCCGAGGCACGCGGGCTGGCCGCCACCGTGGGCATCGACGGTGCCCGATTACGTGCGCTGCGGGTGCTGTCGGGGCTCGGCTATGGCGTGGTACGGCCGGTGTTCCGCGACAGCACGGCCATCGGCAGTCTCATGCGGCGCAAACTGCAGCCGGTATTGCAGCCGATGTTGGAGGAACTGGCGCGGCTGCGCGCCTGACCCTGCCCATTCCAGCATCGCGTTTCCACATGGTGGAAAACGAAAGCCCTAGTCATTTGCTCTGGTATTAGCCGACTATACTTCCCCGAAAGAGATATCCCATTTGGGAGATATCCGGCTGGAGGAGCTATGGATCGCCTGTTGAGTCTTTCGCAAGCTGCGCGCATGGTCGGCGTGCCGCGGCGCCTGTTGCAGCAACACATCCAGGAGGGCCTGATCGACGCGTTCGAAGGGCATATCCGCATGTCCGAGCTGCACAAGGCCTACCCGGACGTCGATTCCGATCGTTCCGGCATGGTGGAGAAGGTGGCGCGAATCCGCGAAGCGGCCTTGTTCAAGGCCAACCGCGACGGCAAGCCCGACGTCGACCACCTGTCGAGCGAGCTGCAGCGTACGCGGGTCGAGATCGCCCGCCTGCAGGACGAACTCGACAGTTACCGCGAGCTGGCCGCGGAGACGGAAGAGCGCCTGTTGCAGATGCAGGAGCGCTGCGACACCCGCCAGGCGATGATGATCGGCACCCTCGTCGGCTGGTTCATGAACCAGCTCAAGCTGCGTGAGCGTCGTTAGGCCTGCTCACGCGACGCATGCTGCAG
>JAGRHA010000073.1 GCA_020445205.1 Gammaproteobacteria bacterium | reverse complement strand
CGAGCGTGGCCCGGCAGCGAATTGATCGTCGTCGCCGACGCCGGCCACTCGGCGGCCGAGCCGGGGATTCGCACCCAGCTCGTTACGGCGACTGACCGCTTCGCGGCGCTCGGTTGGTAACGCGCGCAGCGAGCGGCTCCAGTGTCTATCCGTTGCGGATATGTCGCGCCGCGTTCAATGAATGCCGAACAGCGTCTCCGCCAGTTCCGTGGTGCGGGCCTTCGAAGTGGTCAGGCGTTCGAACACCTGTTGCTGCTGCGGCATGGGGAGACCGAGCTCTATCAGCTGCTCGTCGGCTGTTTCCCACGCCAGGTCGCGGCGTACCACGCCGACCATGCGCGTCGCGGCACTGACCACCTGAGCAAGGGGTTTGGCGTCTTCGAGCGGCCGGAACTGGTGGGCAATCGCGTCGCGCAGATCGGCGGGCAGGTTCCAAGCGGCGGCCAGCAATGCGCCGGCCTCGTCGTAGCCTATGCCGCATCGGTCGACGAGCGCGACATTGAGCGCACCCGGCTGCGCACGCGTGGCGATCTCGATCGCCGAGCCGGTCTGTGACGGCAGCGATTCGGCCAGCCACACCAGGCCGAGATTGCTCAGCAATCCCGCTGTGCGCGCCGCCGACAGCTGGTCACGAATGACGTGTTCGGCCAGCGACGATGCCGCCTCTGCATTCAGCAGTGCGGAGCTCCAGAAGGTCGTCCCCTCGAACTGTGGGCAGCGCGCCGGGTTGAATGGTTGCGATACCGCGAGCGCGATGCTGGCCGTGCGCACCACGCGAAGACCGAGGCGGCTGCACGCGGCGTCGAGTGACATGATCGGCGAGGCGGGTGACGACCAGGCGGAATTCGCCAGCGCAAGCAACCGTGCCGCCACACTGGGGACTTTTTCGATCGCCGCAGCGATCTGGCGGTAATCCAGGTTGTCGTCCTGGAGTGCCTGCAGGAGGTATGGCACGCCCGGTGGGAGTACCGGTACACGATCGGTTTCCAGCGGTCTGCGAGAATGCCGTTTATCGGTCGGCGCCGCGTATTCAGTCGTCACGATTCGGCCCTACATGGTCTGTTGTGTTTGCAGGTCTGCGGGCCCGGTGCCGCCGAACGAGGCATCCTGTTCGAGCAGCCGGGTTATTGCTGTTATCGGTAGCGGATGCGAGAAATAAAATCCCTGTGCGAGATCGCAGTTCAATGCCGCGAGCACGGTGATCTGGTCATGCTGTTCGACACCCTCGGCAACCACCGTGTAACCGAGTGCGTGCGCGAGTCCGATGATCGTTCCCAGCATCACCGCGTCCTCGTTGTTGTTGAGCATGTCGGTGATGAATACACGGTCGATTTTCAGCGTGTTGATCGGTAGGTGTTTCAGGGAACCCAGCGACGAGTACCCCGTACCGAAGTCGTCGATCGAAATGCGCACGCCCAGGGCACGCAGCTGCTGCAGTACGCTCAGTGCCTTGGCATCGGACTGTACGAAGGTCTCCGTGATTTCGAGTTCGAGCATATCGGCTGCGACGGCATGGCGGCTGAGTGTCTGGCGAACGGATTCGATGATTGCTACATCGTGCAGGTGCAGCGGTGAGATATTGACGGAGACACGCAGCGGTGCAATGCCCTGTGCCGCCCAGATGGCCGACTGCGCGCATGCGCGATCAATGACCCAGTCGCCGAGCTGATTGATCAGACCGATGCGTTCGAGTGTGGCGATGAATTCGCCGGGCGGTACGACGCCGCGTTCCGGGTGGCGCCAACGGACCAGGGCTTCGACGCCTTTGACACGACCGTTGCGCACGTCGACCTGTGGCTGGAAGTACAGCTCGAACTGATCGTTGTCGAGGGCGTCGCGCAACAGTTGCTCGTGCGCCAGTCGACGCTCGGCTTCGGCCGTCATTTCGGGGCGATAGAAGGCGTAGCGATGTTTGCCGGCCTGCTTCGCGGCATACATTGCGCTGTCCGCGGCCTTGAGCAGGTCGCTTGCCGTATCCCCATCGGTCGGGAAACGTGCAAGCCCGATGCTGACCTGAGGTCGCCACGACTGTTTGCCGAGTTCGATGCGCTGGTTGACGACATCGAGGCAACGCGCCGCAACCTCGGCGGCGTCGAGTTCATCTTCGTGGTCCGACAACAGGATGCAGAACTCGTCGCCGCCGAGGCGTGCGACGAAGTCGACTTCACGCACGACGTCCTGTAGGCGCTTGGCGATGCTGACCAGCATGCTGTCACCGACATCGTGGCCGAGGCTGTCGTTGACGTCCTTGAAGCCGTCGAGATCGAGGAACAGGATCGTGAATTCTTCGTCGCGGCGGCGCGCGATGCGGATCATGTCCTCGAGGTATTGCATGAGGTGACTGCGGCTGGCCAGTCCGGTCAGCGCGTCGTAGTACGCCATGTTGCGAATCTGTTCTTCCGATTCGCGTTGTGCGGAGATGTCTTGCACGGTGCCCAGAACATCGACGCCGTCCGTGGTGTCGATGAACTCGAGGTCCTGGCGCACGGTCATCAAACCGCCGTCGCTGGTCTTGATCTGGTAATCGAACGTGCCGGCCTGTTTGTCGTCGGCGGCCGATTGCAGCCGCATGCGGACATGTTCGCGGTCGTTGTCCGCGACCATCTGCAGGTAACCTTGCAGGTTCGTCGTCGCTTCCGGCCACTGGCCACACATCTCGTACAGATTGGTCGACAGCTCGACCTGGTCGGTACGCGGATTCCAGCGCCAATAGCCAAGACGTGCGACGCGTTGTGCCGTCTGCAGCATGGTCTGATGTTCACGCAGCGCGGTTTCGTTGCGGCTGGCACGCAGCACGAAGCGCATGCGCTGGATAAGCGCCGGGTAACTGACGGGTTTGCTCGCGAAACCGGTCGCGCCGGCCTGGAAGGCGCGTTCGAGCGAGGCCTCGTCTTCGAGTCCCGTGACCATGATGATGGGCACGTTTTCGACATAGCGCGTGCGTCGGATGCGACGGCAGGTCGAGAAACCGTCGAGACCGTCCATGACCGCGTCGAGCAGCACGAGATCAGGGTGATACGCCGTCAGCAGCTGCAACGCCTCTTCACCCGACGCGGCACTCAGGGTCGTAAAACCTTCGGCACGCAACGCCTCTTCAGCCGTGACCCTGAATGTGGGGTCGTCGTCGACGATCAGGATGCGGGGCGCGTCCGCGCTCATCGCCTCATGGTCGGCCACTGCCTCATCGTCGTCAGTCCGCGCCTGGAGCATTTCGCCGAGCGCGGCCAGCAAGGTCGCCACCGCCGTCTCCAATGCCGAACACAGCGCGCGTAGCTGTGCCATGTCATGGTCGCGTGATGCGGCCTCGAGTTCTGCTGCGAGCTCCGCTACGTGTACGGCGCCGAGGTTGGCACTCGATGCCTTGAGCGTATGCGCGGCGCGCATGAGACCGTCGCGGTCTCCTGTGCCGAGCGCCGCCCGCGCTGCATCGAGCAGGGTTGGTGTCTCGCCAACGTAGATGCGTGCGACCTTGCCGAAGATGTCGCGACCGGTGGCTTCGCCCAGCTGCTGTAGTTTTTGCGTCGCTTGCGGGTCGAGCAGTGCCGCTGGCGTATAGCCACTGATATCGGCTGGTGTGGTCACAGCGGCATCGCTCGCGTGCTCGGGAATCCAGCGTTGGAGTATCGCTATGAGACTCTTGTTGTCGAACGGTTTGCTCAGGTAGTCGTCCATGCCGGCCTGCGAGCACTTGTCCTCGACGCCCTTTTGCACGTCGGCTGTCACGGCCACGATGGGCACCCGTTTGCTCTGCCGCCGGTGCTCGATATCACGTATTGCGGCCGTTGCCTCGAAGCCGTCGAGTGCGGGCATATGGCAATCCATCAGTACCAGGTCGTATTCGGCACCGCTGAACACGTCGACGGCACGCTGACCGTCTTCTGCGACGTCGACCTCGCAGCCCAGCAGGTCGAGCATGCCGATTGCCACTTCCTGGTTGACGTAGTTGTCCTCTGCCAGCAGCACGCGTGCACCGGCGAAGCGCGGCGGTGTCGAGGTGGCGGCTTGCGTCGCGTCGGCGGCGCTGCGGTGCCGGGCGTCGAGCAGGCAGCCGAGCAGCCGGTCCTGTCGTACGGGTTTGGTGAGATAGCAGTCGACGCCACGTGAACGCGCCTGGCGGGCGACCTCGTCGTCGCCGGCCGAGCTCAACATGATCACGGTCGCCGGCGAGATCAACGGATCACGCTTCAATGCATCGAGCAGATCGATGCCGTCCATGCCCGGCATCTGCCAGTCCAAGACCATGAAGTCGTGCGGTGTGCCTTCGCTTGCCCTGCGGCGCGCCAGGGCGAGGGCTTCGCCCGCATCACTGGCGCAGTCTGCGCGCATGCCCCAGGCAGAGGTCTGATTACACAGGATCTCGCGGTTGGTGCCGTTGTCATCGACGATCAGCACGCGCAGGCCGCTCATGCTGCGGATTTTTACGGCTTCCACCGGCTGCAGGGGGTGGCGCACCGGTATCGAAACGGAAAAACGTGCGCCTTCGCCGGGATGGCTGTCGAGTGAGATCGTGCCCCCCATGAGTTCGACCAGGCGATGGGTGATGGTCAAGCCCAACCCGGTACCGCCAAAACGCCGTGTAGCCGAGCTGTCGGCCTGAACGAAGGCGTCGAAGATCTGGTGCTGCTTCTCCGCGGCAATGCCGGGTCCGGTATCGCTGACGTCGATGAGCAGCCTGACGTCGCCGGACGACGCGGTCTGCGTCGTTGCGCGCAGGCGCACTTCACCTTCGGCGGTGAATTTGATCGCGTTGCCCAGCAGATTGACGACGATCTGGCGCAGGCGCGTCGCATCACAGCGGATACGGGGCATGAGGTCGGTCGACAGGTCGGCGAGCAGTTCGATTTTTTTCTGATGCGCCTGGCTCGCGAGCATCTCCAGCGTGTCGTCGAACAATGCGCGGAGCTCGACATCCTCTTCGCTGAGGTCGAGATGTCCAGCTTCGATCTTGGAAAAATCGAGGATGTTGTTGATCACGCCGAGCAGGCTTTCCGCCGAGCGATATGCCGTCTCGGCCAGACGTTGCTGACGTGGCGTGAGGCCGCTGCCGAGCAGCAGTTCGGTCATGCCGAGAACACCGTTCATCGGTGTGCGGATCTCATGACTCATCGTCGCCAGAAATTCGCTCTTGGCACGGCTGCCGGCCTCGGCCTGTTCCTTGGCATCGGCGAGATCGGCGGTGCGCGCAGCGATCCTGCGCTCGAGGTCGCGTTGGTTGTCGGCCAGCGTGCGGTCGCGTTGTTCGATCTGGTCGAGCATCTCGTTGAATCCGGCGATGAGGTCGCCGACTTCATCGTCGGTCTCCGCCTCGACGCGCAGCGCAAAGTTCCTGTCACGCGACACGCTGCGCATGGCAACGGCGAGTTTCTGGATGGGGGCCGTGATGTGGCGCTGCAGACGCGCCGACACGACATACGCGCCGGCCGTGAGCAGCAGAAGCACCAGCGATGCCAGGGCGATGAAAATCATCGTCTGTCGGTGCAGGCGTCCGAGGTCGCCTTCGAGGTGAAGAATGGCGACGAGGTCACCGTCCTGAAGCAGCGGCACGAGCAGATCGATGTCGTTGACATCGATGCGTGATACCGGGCGGTCGTGTGCGTCGACCAGCGCCGATGTGATCCAGGCGTCGTCGTGTGCCTCGTCGGGGTCCTCGTCGGTCCATTGCTCGCTGGCGAACTTGCGCCCGTCGGGCAGGATCAGGGTCGCACTGTGGACATCGGGTTCGGCTTTGAGCGTACCCAGTATCCGCGTGGCGCGATCGGCGTCCTGCAGCGCGACGGCGCCCAGTGAATTGTCGCCGACCAGGTTCGCGAGCACGGTGAGGTGATCCAGCACGGTATCGCGGTTGAGGCGGTATTCGAGTGCCGAATAGATGGCGACGGCCAGCATCAACGCCATTGCCGTCACCGACAGGACGAGATTGCGAATGCGTGTTGCGATTCGACGCCTGTTGGGGCCCGCCGGTCTCATCCCACGACCTGTTGATACAACTTGTTCACGAATGCCAGCCGAATACCGTAAATCAGATTTCGAGGATACAGGGTCGCGGTCACCTCGGACGTACCGCGAACCTTATAAATATGGCGGCAGCCGGGTAACGATATTTATACTGGCAAAAAGCGGGCCTGGGGTGGGCGAGGCGCGCCAGCGGCGGACGATCGCGGTCGTCGGTCAGGCCGTGGCGGAGAGGTAGGTGAGCAGTCGCAACAGCGTCTGCATGTCGGCATCGGCAATATCGATCGTTTTCAGTCCGGCCCAGTATTCGTCAGGGCTGTTGGCGGGCTGACACCAGAGGATCTTCACACCGACGGGGATGTCGCCGAGATCAAGTGACGATGGCGTTTGGATCTTCAACTGCAATACGCCATCGGCGAACAGCTCGCGCTGCGTGATCAGCATCATGCCACCGGCCGACAGGTTGCAGACGATCCCCATCGCGCTGTCGTCGATGCTGTTGATCACCTGCAAACCGGCATCGTAGGCATCGATCCGATTGCTCTTGCGCCGGTCATCCACGTCGATACTGTTCCTGTTCAACCGTTCACCGAATCTTCGAGGGCACGCCGGATACGACGCAACGAGCGGGCGACGAAACTCGACGTCTCCTGCTCCATGGGGCGTAGCTGTCCGAGCCGCATCTTCTGTGCCATGGCCGGCGCAGGCATGAGCGCCACCTTGGCACCATGTTGGTCGACGAGCAGCATATTGCGCGTGTGTGGGTTGACCCACAGCAGCTTCACCGCCTGCTCCTCGTCATCGTCGTGTTTCATAACGAACCAGTTGCCTGCCTCGCGCATCAGTTTTTCCGCCAGCTTTACGTCTTCGTCGGTGAGCTTGACCTCGGCCTGTTCCGTCGCGCGGGGTTGCGCTGCCGGTTTTGCCTCGGCGGCGGGGGGCTCAGCCCTGATCGGGGTAGCGGCAGGCGCGGATTTTTCTGCAGTCGCCGTCAGCGATTCGATGACACGCCGGATGTTCTGCTCGTGATGCGGGATCAGACTGCCAACGGTCTCCTGCAGGCGCTTGGTCAGGTTGTCGCGCATGCTCTGGGCGAGCGGCTGACCCTTGGACGCATACACGGCCGCAGCGACCAGCGCCTCGCCGACGCTGTAGGCGTTGCTCCACTGGGTTGCCTCGGTGTTGAGATCGTTGCGCAGCAGCAACAGCGTGAGGTAGTCGGCATAGGTGGTGGTCAGGAAGGTGACGATCGCCGGAGCGACCTCGACATCACCGCCGATGTCGTCGATCGTCTGCCGCACGATCGCCTTGGCCTGTTCGAGGCGCGCGCGCCCGCGTTCCGATTCGAGCGTCCGCTCCTCGGCGGCGGTCGATTGCTGTTCCAGGCGTTTCTCCGCCTGCTTGAGGCGTTCCAGCTGCTCGACGAAGAATGCATCGCCGAGGGTCTCGTCGCGCAGGATGTTGGTGACGATCTCCTGCAGCTGCGGATAGATCCCGGCGCGCAGATTGTCTTCGCGCACCCAGCGGATACCGGCGTCGAGCATGCGTTCGAACAGGCGTCGCGCGGGGTGCTTGGTGTTTTCGAGAAAGTCGGCACTCTGCACGGCGATCTTCAGGTAACGCGTGTGCAGGTGGCTGAGCAGGGTCTTGACCGTATTCGGCAACAATTTCTCGTTCAGCATTGCCTCGAACAGCATGCCGACGATATCGATCACGTCTTCTTCATGGCGATCGAGCTTGTCGCGTCCGACCAGGTTCTTGATGATGCGCCGTTGCTTCTCCAGCGCGTTTTTTACCTTGACCAGGAGCTCGGCATCCACCGCGACCACTTTGTGGCCCGGCAGGCCACTCGGTAGTGGCACCGGGTTCGGCGCCTCCTGCAGCACGCGGTGGTCGGCGATGGCCTCGTTGACGTTGGCCGCGCTCGCGGTGATCGGTATCGAGGTCTGCAGCGGCTCTGCCTGGCTCGCCTGGCGTTTGCGCTTCGCCATGAGCAGCTGGCTGATGGCCGACAGCGTCTCGGCCGAGGTCGGTGGACTCGGGCGCAGACGTTGCCCGCTGCCAGGCGGTGTCGACGGGTAACCTGCCGGGGCATCTTCGCCATAGGCATCCGCCGCACTGTCGCCGCTTGCAGCCGCTTCCGGCGCATTGTCGTCGGCCTCGTTGACGGCGTTGTCGCCCGCGCCCCTCGCGTGGCGCTGATAATCGAATTTGATGTTCGGCAGGATGCCGATGTCGATGAGGCGCTTGTTGAAGTCGGCATAGAGGTCGCCGAGCTGGCTCATCACATAGCGATCGAACAGGGTGTAGAACACCAGGCGGACTTCTTTCTCGACGTCGAGTTTGCGGCTGACCGGGTCGAACAGACGGATGATCTGCATCGGGTTGGCCGGGACCTGGTCGATCGGAACGGGGCGTCCGGCCAACAACGCCGACAGGCGCTGCGACAACGCGTGCAGCTGGTGCAGCTGGCGGTCGACGATGCGTTTGGCGATCGTTTCGAGTGCCAGCGAGCGTTCGTAGTCTTCGACCTCGACGAGGCTCAGGGTGTCGGCGCCAAGCTTGGTGCCGGGGTTGGAAACACCGGGAAAATTAAGCAGGTTTTCGCGCAGACTGCGTTCGAATTCGCCGACGATGGTCTCTTCCTTGAGGTAGAACTCGCGTTGCGCGTCGAAGAACAGGCGTTGCAGCCGGTTGTTTTCGGCGGCGTCGGCGAATTCGAGCAGCACCTGGCTTGAAGAATCGAACAGGTGGCGGAAGCCTTCGACCAGTCTCTGCGTGACTTCGTCCTTCCACTCAAGCAGGATTTTTTGCGTATTGGTCTGCATGGAACCACTGTTTGCGGGCGTGCGCCGTCGTCGTGTCGGAGACAGGATAGTACCCTTTATCATCGGTGTTCGCGTACGCACCTTGAGTGTGGCGTTCGTCCAATTGCTTGGAGTTGAGGTGGATTCGGCGATGATCGGCCTGATGCAGCGCGTTTCGGAAGCGCATGTCGATATCGCGGGCGAGTGCGTGGGCGCGATCGGCCGTGGGCTGCTCGTGCTCGTCGGCGTGCAGCGCGACGACGATGAACGGCGCGCCCTGCGGCTGCTCGACAGGCTTTTGAGCTACCGTGTGTTCGAGGACGCGGAGGGACGAATGAACCTCGATCTGGCGGCGGTCGGCGGTGGATTGCTGCTGGTGCCGCAGTTCACGCTGGCCGCAGACACGCGCAAAGGTCGTCGGCCGAGTTTTTCCAGCGCCGCGCCGCCGGCCGAGGGCGAGCGTTTGTTCGCCTTTCTGGTGCAACAGGCCTGTGCCCGCTGCAGCGCTGTCGAGACCGGGCGATTCGGCGCCGACATGCAGGTGGCGCTGGTCAACGACGGTCCCGTGACCTTCTGGCTGGAAACCTGAGCAAACGCGCATCGTGTGCTTTCCACGCGGCCGCTGAATTCAAGTAGAATCGATCCAGTTTCAGCTGTTTACCGAGGATTCGGCAGTGGCGCGCAGTGCCAGCATCGAACGCGATACCCTGGAAACCCAGATCCGGGTGACGATCGACCTCGACGGAACCGGCAGGTCGAATTTCGACACGGGTGTGCCGTTTCTCGAACATATGCTCGACCAGATCGCGCGCCACGGGCTCGTCGATCTCGACGTCGTCGCGCGTGGTGACCTGCACATCGACGCCCATCATACGGTCGAGGATATCGGTATCACGCTGGGCCAGGCGTTTGCCGAGGCCGCGGGTGACAAAAAGGGCATTCGCCGTTACGGCCACGCCTACGTGCCGCTCGACGAGGCTTTGTCGCGCGTGGTGATCGATCTCTCGGGTCGGCCCGGGCTGGTGTTCGACGTGCCGTTCACGCGCGGCATGATCGGCGGTTTCGACGTCGACCTGTTCCATGAGTTTTTCCAGGGATTCGTCAACCACGCGGGTGTGACGCTGCACATCGACAACCTGCGTGGCGTCAATGCGCACCACCAGGCCGAAACGGTTTTCAAGGCGTTCGGTCGCGCACTGCGTATGGCGATCGAACCGGATCCGCGCCTCGGCGACGTGATTCCGTCGACCAAGGGCCGTTTGTAGAGGGTCGCGACGTGGCTCAGAAGATTGCCGTGATCGATTACGGCATGGGGAATCTGCGTTCGGTATCGAAGGCCGTCGAACATGTCGCGGGCGATGCCGTGGTCCGGGTCACCGACGATCCCGCGTTCATCGCCGCAGCTGATCGTGTCGTTTTCCCGGGGCAGGGGGCGGCGCGCGACTGCATGGCGGCGATCGGTGAACACCACCTCAATCAGGCAGTGTTGCGGGCAGCGGAGAGCAAGCCGTTCCTGGGGATTTGTATGGGCCTGCAGGTGTTGCTGCAGCACTCCGAGGAGAACGGCGGCACCAAGTTGCTCGGGCTGTTTTCCGGCGCCGTCCGGCGCTTCGATGGCCTGGCCACGGGCGACAACGGGCTGCCGCTGAAGATCCCGCACATGGGCTGGAGTCCCGTCCACCAGGTCGTCGATCACCCGCTGTGGCGGGGTATTGCCGACGAGACGCGGTTCTATTTCGTGCACAGCTACCGCGTCATCCCCGACGACGTGTCGCTGATCGCCGGAACCACGGACTATGGTGTGCGATTTACCTCGGCGATCGCGCGCGATAACCTGTTCGCGACCCAGTTCCATCCGGAAAAGAGCGCCGATGCAGGGCTGCGGTTGCTCGAGAACTTCGTGCGCTGGAACGTCTGACCAGCCCGGCTACATTCAATGGACCTGCATCCGCTACGCGAAAGCGCCAGAGACTGCGAGAGAACGACACAATGATCCTGATTCCGGCCATCGATCTGAAAGACGGCAAATGCGTCCGTCTGCGTCAGGGTGTCATGGAGGACGACACCGTGTTCTCCGATGATCCGCTCGAAGTCGCGCAGCGCTGGGTCGATGCGGGTGCGCGTCGGCTGCACATGGTCGACCTCAACGGTGCGTTCGCTGGCCGACCGGTCAATGCCGATCCGGTGCGGCGTATCGCCGAAGCGTTTCCCGACCTGCCGATCCAGATCGGCGGTGGCATCCGTGACGCCGAGACCGTCGAGGCCTATCTCGATGCTGGCGTCAGCTGGTGCATTCTCGGCACCAAGGCCGTGCGCGAGCCGCATTTCGTTTCCGAGATCTGCCTGCAGTTTCCTGGACACATCATCGTCGGCCTCGATGCGAAGGACGGCAAGGTCGCCGTCGAAGGCTGGTCGAAACTCTCGCGCCACGACGTGATCGACATGGCGCAGCACTTCGAGCACGACGGCGTGGATGCGATCGTGTACACGGATATCAGCCGTGACGGCATGATGCAGGGTGTCAACGTCGAGTCGACGGTGCGGCTCGCCAATGCCGTACGCATCCCCGTGATCGCCTCCGGCGGTATTACCAGCATCGATGATGTACGCGCGCTGTGCGACGCACACACCGACAACATCATCGGTGCCATCACCGGTCGCGCATTGTATGAAGGCACGCTCGACCTCGCCGAGGGACAGCGACTCGCAGATCAACTGAGCGACGCATGAACGCACCGACAGCATTCCGCGGTTTCCGCGCACGCCGGGTGCGGCGTGACGACGGCGGCGCGCGTTAGAGAAGTCTATGGGCCTGGCAAAACGCATCATCCCTTGTCTCGACGTCGATGCCGGACGCGTGGTCAAAGGCGTCAAGTTCGTCGATATCCGTGACGCCGGCGATCCGGTCGAAGTCGCCCGTCGCTACGACCAGGAAGGCGCCGACGAGATCACCT
>JAGRHA010000072.1 GCA_020445205.1 Gammaproteobacteria bacterium | reverse complement strand
GCGTTGTCGGATTGCGACGTCGCCAAGGCGCGCAAGGTCATCCACGATCATCGCGTGGTCCGCGATCTGGATATCGATGCGCTGCAGGCCAATGCGGCCTTGTATGCTGTGCATCAGCCGGTGGCGAGCGATCTGCGCTATGTGTTGACGCTGTCGCGTGCCGTGTACGACCTCGAACGGATCGCGGGTGAAGCCGTCCGTCTGGCGGATATCGCCGAGGCGCTGTACGAGTTCCAGCCCACGCTGCGCGAATGCGCGATCCTCGAAGACGTCCGGCGCATGGCACGGGTCGGCGTCGGACTGCTGCATCGCGCGCTCGCGGCACTTGCCGACGAGGACGTGGGGGCGGCCGTGGATGTCGCGCTCGACGGGGGTGAGAACGATCAGCAGTTCAAGGGTGCTTTGCGTCGTCTCGCCACCTATCTCATGGAAGACCCGCGCAACATCCGCTGGGTCATCGAGGCCACCTTGGGCATCAAGGCGATGGAGCGTGTCGGTGACCACGCCTGCAGTATCGCGCGCAATATCATCTATTCCGTCACGGGCAAGGATGTACGCCACGTCAACATCGCGAACCTGCAGACGGCCTGAGGTGGCGCGCGGCCACCTGCATCAGACGTAGAGCAGCGACCGGAAGTAGGTACCCCAGACCACGAGCAGCGCGGCGGCGGTACCGAGGTCGAGCCACATGCGCAAGCGGTTGCGCGCTTGGACCTCGGCGGGCTGTTCGATCATGAACACCCGATTCATGAGCGCATCGAGCATCAAGACGAAGAACAGCATGACGACCACGGCGGGTACGATGTAGGCCGTGAACACGCCGATGCCCTCGGGCGCCATATCGGCGAACACCACGAGCGGCAGACTCAGCAGCGCGAGCGCGATCAATACCAGGCGCATGGCGCCGATCCTGTTGAGTTCGATTCCTGACATGCTGGGTTCCGACGGCTTGGAGAGTCAAACGGGATGCTGGTAGGCTGCACGCCAATCCGAGCCCGTGCAGTTTACTATGTCCGCAGCGCCAGACGATCTATTGATACAGTTGATCGATCTCATCGACCGCTTGCGCGACGAGACCGCCGACTATCTCGATAAGCCCGGTGATCAGCAGCTCTGGTACAACCGCGGCTACGCCAACGGCATGGTGCTCGCGCTGCAGGCGCTGGGCGATGCAGCGGCGCTCGGCGAACGTCGGCCCGACGATCCGGATGTCCTCGGCGCACAGCTCGCGCTGCCCTGGGGCAAGGCCTATCGCCACGGTGAGGCGGTCGGCCGACAGGAAACCTTCGACGTCACAGGAAACACGCCGTCATGATTCGAGTCGTTTCGTTCAATATCAACGGTGTGCGGGCGCGGCCGCACCAGCTCGAGGCGTTGCGTGATCGCTACGACCCGGATGTCATCGCGTTGCAGGAGACCAAGGTCCAGGATCCCGACTTCCCACGCGAACTCATCGAGGCCATGGGTTATCAGGTGGCGTTCTACGGACAGAAAAGCCACTACGGTGTGGCGCTATTGTCGAAACAGCCGCCCGTGATCGTCGAGTACGGATTCCCCGGCGAGGACGAACTCGCTCAGCGTCGTCTGATCGCCGGCACATACGACATCGGCGGCACGCAGCTCACGGTACTCAACGGCTATTTCCCGCAGGGCGAGAGCCGCGACCATCCGGTGAAATTTCCGCATAAGGAACGCTTCTATGCCGGGCTGCGCAACCTGCTGTGCGAGCGTTATTCACCGCAGCAGAACCTGCTCGTGGTCGGTGATATGAACGTCGCGCCGCAGGACCTCGATGTCGGCATTGGTGACGACAATGCGAAACGCTGGTTGAAGAGCGGCAAATGCAGTTTTCTACCGGAAGAACGCGAATGGCTCGCCGGTGTCTTGGACTGGGGCCTGGCCGATGCCTATCGCATCTGCCATCCCGTGGTCGATGATCGCTTCAGCTGGTTCGACTACCGCAGCCGGGGTTTCGAGCGCGAGCCGAAACGCGGTCTGCGCATCGACCTGTTGCTCGCCACCGCCGGACTGCAACCACGCCTGCGCGATGCCGGCATCGCCTACGACATCCGCGCGATGGACAAGCCGTCCGACCACTGTCCGGTATGGGCCGATTTTGAGTGACCGCGTCACAAGATCCCGGCCTGGCAGAGGCACGGTCTGATGCTGATCCTCAAGGTGGCGATGGTGTTGTATGTCGGCTTCGGTGTCGTGTTGTACTTTGCGCAGAATGCCCTGATCTACTACCCGACACCGGAGGTCGACGGCAGTGACACGCACGCTGAGCGCATTGCGGTCGACGGCGCGCAGATCAAGGTGTGGGTGGTCGGGTCACCGTCTGCCGAGGCCTTGATCTATTTCGGCGGCAACGCGGAAGACGTGCATCGCAATGCCGCCGACGTGCGATCGACGCTGCCGGGGCGTACCGTGTACCTGGTCAATTACCGGGGCTACGGCGGCAGCAGTGGTGAGCCCGGCGAGCAGGCGCTGTTCGCCGACGCGCTTGCGGTGTTCGATCACGTCGCAGCTCGCCACGAACGCGTGGCCGTCATGGGCCGCAGTCTTGGCAGCGGCGTCGCCACCTACCTTGCCAGTGAGCGCACCGTCGAGCGCCTGATCCTGGTCACGCCGTACGACAGCGTGCTGGCGATTGCGCAGCGCGCGTATCCGTTCTTCCCGGTCGGCCTGATGCTCAGGGACCGCTTCGACAGCGTCGCCTATGCCGCGCAGGTCACGTCGCCGGTTCTGGCACTCACTGCCGCCAACGACGACATGATCCCGGCGGCGAATTCACAACGACTGGTGGCGGCGTTTCGTCCCGGACAAGTCGAACAGGTGGTCGTCGAGCGCGCCGGTCACCACGATATCTCGGGATGGCCTCGTTACTGGGAGGCAATCGCGACGTTTTTGCAGCGCTGATGCGGGCGCGGCGTCAGGCTGGTTCGGCAAGCAGGCAGTCGTCGTCACCGACGGCAAGGCAGCGGACGCGGCGAATCGTACCGACGGCATCGTCGGACGCCAGCGGCGCATCGAGCTCGATGCGGACGAAGTTCGTCGAGTAACCGGCATAGCGACCGCCATCCGTGCGCTGCTCGATGAGCATGTCGGTCGTCGTCCCCACCAGCCCTTGCAACACCTCGCGACGGCTGCGCGCGGCGACACCGTGCAGTTGCCGGCTGCGCAAGCGCTTGGTCTTGCGGTCGACCTGACCGGCCATCGTGGCGGCCTTGGTGCCGATGCGCGGTGAATACGAAAAGATGTGCACGTGACCGAACTTCATCTCGCGGGTGAAGGCCAGGGTCTGTGCCCACTCGGCATCGGTTTCACCGGGGAAGCCGACGATGATGTCGGTCGTGATGTTGAATCCGGGAACCGAGGCGCGGGCGGTCGCGGCGAGTTCGCGGAATTCGTGGGTCCGGCAGCGACGTGACATGCGCCGCAGCACGCTGTCGGCACCGCTCTGCATGGGCAGGTGCAGGTGCGGCATGAGGCGCGGATTGGCGAACAGCGACCAAAAGCCCGGTGCGAGTTCCCAGGGTTCGAGCGAGCCCAGGCGCACGCGGGGGATGTCGGTTTCGGCCAGTACGGCGGTGACCAGCGCGACAAGATCGGTACCAAGATCCGACCCGTAGCCACCCAGGTGGACGCCGGCGAGAACCACCTCGTTGACGCCTTCGGCATGCACGCGGCGCACTTCGTCGACGACGTCGGTGATGGTGCGGCTGCGCTCGTCACCCCGTGCCTTGGTCACGATGCAGAATGCGCAGCGGTAGCGGCAGCCGTCCTGTACCTTGATGAAGGCGCGATGACGGCCACGAGCGAGCAGGGCGTTCTCACCGGGCTCGGTGGCGGTCTCCGGCATCACGGGCAGGTCGAGACGCTCGGCCGCGATACCGATCAGTCGGTCCTTGTCCGGGTTCGGCACGACCAGGTCGACGCCCAGCTCCGCGGCACTCTGTTCCGGCTGCAACGCGGTGTAGCAGCCGCTGACCACGAGTTTGGCCAGCGGGTTGCTGCGCTGCGCGCGGCGGATCAGCTGGCGCGACTTGCGCACAGATTCGCCGGTCACGGCGCAGGTGTTGATCACCACGAGATCGGCCTGCGCCGCATCGTCCGCAAGCGTATAACCACGTGCCCGGCAGTCGCGTGTCCAGGTTTCGAGTTCCGCCTCGTTGAGCCGACAGCCCAGGGCCTTCAAAAATACGCGCATCGCAAATCTGTGCTAGTTTGGTCGCTTAAGCAAGGCTGTGCAGTTTACCTGCTAACGCATGGAAAAAGTTGAAAAATTGGCCGCGATGCTGGCGCCGTTCGAGGGCTACGCTGGATGGCTCACGTTGGCCGTGATCGCGGCGTTGCTCGTCGTTGTGCTGCTTCTCTTGCTCGGTCTGCGACGCCAGCTGCGCCACCACTTCGGTGACCAGCGTGCCGTGTTGCGCGAAATCCGCGACGATATCGGTGACGACGTCGCCGATACCCGGCAGCAGCTGCAGGAATCGCTCGGCGCCGGACTCATGCGCCTGCAGGACCTGCTCGACCGTCGCATTGGTGCCCTGCAGCGCCAGGTCCTCGAGGATTCGGCCGGACTCAAGGCCGAGCTCGGCGACCGTTTCGAACGCCAGCGGCTCGCCGTGGCCGAGAGCCTCAGCGCAGGGCGCCTGGCGCAGCAACGCGAGTCGGCAGAACTGCGCGCCACCCTCGAGGCGGCACTGACGCATCACCGCGAGGTCGCCGAGCGCCACCAGCGTGAGGCGCTCAAGGGCCAGCAGGAGGCGCTCACCGGGGGCATGGCGGCCATGGCGGCACAGGTCAGCGACGCCTTCCGCCTGTCGTCGGACGAGCTCGGTAAACGCGTCGAAGGTCTGACGCGCACCACCGACGGCCGGCTGCAGGAGATCAGCGGCCAGGTCGAGCGGCGTCTCGCCGAGGGATTCGAGAAGACCACGGAGACGTTCGTACGCGTGCTCGAGCACCTGAGCCGGATCGACGAGGCGCAGAAGCGCATCACGGAGTTGTCGAGCAATGTCGTCAGCCTGCAGGAGGTGCTGACCGACAAACGCTCGCGCGGTGCATTCGGCGAGGTTCAGCTCGCCGGGCTCGTGCGTAACGTCATGCCCGAAGGCAGTTTCAGCCTGCAGCAGACCTTGAGCAACGGCACCCGCGTCGACTGCCTGCTCACACTGCCGCAACCGACCGGGAATGTCCCCATCGATGCCAAGTTCCCGCTCGAGAGTTTCCAGGCGATGTCCGATGTCGATCTGGCGGAGACCGACCGCGCACGCGCCGCGCGCCAGTTCCGCCTGGATATCCGAAAACACATCCACGATATCGCCAGCAAGTACCTGATACCCGGCGAAACGGCCGACGGCGCCGTGATGTTTCTACCGGCCGAGGCGATTTTCGCCGAGATCCACGCGCATTTTCCCGAGCTGGTCGAGGAGGCGCAGCGTGCGCGCGTCTGGCTCGTGTCACCGACCACGCTCATGGCGGTGCTGACCACGGCGCGGGCCGTGCTCAAGGACGACGCCACGCGTAAGCAGGTGCACGTCATTCAGGATCATCTGCGCAAGCTCGCAGGCGACTTCGGCCGCTTTCAGCAGCGTATGGACCGCCTTGCATCGCACATCCGCCAGGCCAACGAGGACGTCGCCCAGGTCAATACCTCAGCGCGCAAGATCAGTGCGCGCTTCCACGACATCGACCAGGTCGATCTGCCGCAGGCGCACGATGATGACGACACCGTCGCGCTGCCGTCAGGCACCGAGCGCGCGTGAGTCGCGGCGGTGTCGCACGCCGCCGACCACCGGCTTGCGTAGGATGCCGGTCCGGCGTGAGACAGGCGTGGGCGGGTGCGTGGTGGATGCCGCCCGTCGTGGCGGGCGCTGCGGAGTACCTGCGGCTGGGCGGACGGAGAGGGCGGCCCTGCTTAGCGAACGCGTTGTCCGTGCCGGGCCGCGGCGTTACTTGCAGTCCTCGGCGATGATCTTCTCCATGGCCGCGCGTTGAGACTGCCGTTCCTCATCGGTGAGGCGACGTACGCCGTCTGCGGTCTGGAACAGTTGCCGTGGGGGGCCATTGAGCAAACCGAGGTTCCGACGCGCATCGGCACAGCGGCGCGCACGCGTCGCCTGGTCGGCCGTTGTCTTGGCGGCTTTCTCGGCGGCCATCGACTCGTCCTCACGGTTGTCCTCGAACTGCTGCAAGCGCTGGTTCAGGCGCTGTTGGGCAACCTCGGGTGGCTCGGCTGGAGGCGGCGGGGGAGCCACCAATTCGCTCTCGCGTCCCTCGCCGGGTGCGAATTGCGAGTAGACGGCTTGGCCGTTCTCGTCGTACCAGAGGTGATAACCCTTGGCCGCGAGGGCCATGGAAGGTAAGGCGCAGCACACCAGAATCGATAGGATTCGCAACGACATAGGACCCCTTCAGCAACAGCGATTTTCACGGCCGGCGGTATTGACCTGTACGGTCAATATTAGTAGTTTGGCCGGTTCCTAATTAGCCTAGCATTTGCTGCCGGTTTCGGGGCTGTTGCGCGAAGGTTATTCCAGGTTTTGGAGGTCATCAAGGTGGAACTGAGTGGTGCCGAGATCGTCGTTCAGGCACTGAAAGACGAGGGCGTGGAGTACGTCTGGGGTTATCCGGGCGGCGCTGTGCTGCACATCTACGACGCGTTGTTCAATCAGGACAGCGTGCGTCATATCCTGGTACGCCACGAGCAGGCGGCCACGCATGCCGCGGACGGCTATGCGCGCGCAACGGGCAAGGTCGGGGTCGTGCTCGTCACCTCCGGGCCCGGCGCGACGAACGCGGTGACCGGCATTGCGACGGCGTACATGGACTCCATCCCGATGGTGATCCTTACGGGTCAGGTGCCGACGCCGGTCATCGGTTCGGACGCGTTCCAGGAAGTCGATACCGTCGGCATTACGCGGCCGTGCGTCAAACACAACTTCCTCGTCAAGCGCGTCGAAGATCTCGCCGAGACGATCAAGAAGGCGTTCTTCATCGCGTCTTCCGGGCGCCCCGGTCCCGTTGTCGTCGACATCCCGAAGGACGTGACCGACCCGAACCTGCGCATTGCCTACAGCTATCCCGACAAGGTTGAAATGCGTTCCTACAACCCGGTCGAAAAGGGCCATCTGGGGCAGATCCGCAAAGCCGTCGACATGATGCTCGACGCCGAGCGTCCGGTGATCTACACGGGCGGTGGCGTGGTGCTCGGCGAGGCCTCGGCGGAGCTCACCGAGCTGGTGCGCCTGACGGGCTTCCCGATCACCGAGACCCTGATGGGGCTTGGTGCGTATCCGTCGACCGATCCGCAGTTCATCGGCATGCTCGGCATGCACGGCACCTACGAAGCCAATATGGCGATGCACGAGACCGATGTGCTGATCGCCATCGGCGCACGTTTCGACGACCGCGTCACCGGCAAGATCGCGCATTTCTGCCCCAATGCCCGCATCGTCCATATCGACGTCGATCCGGCGTCGATCTCCAAGAACGTGCGCGTCGACGTACCAATCGTCGGCCAGGTCAAGAGCGTGCTGCACGACATGTTGCGCGTGTTGCGCGAGCATCCGCGCAAGTCCGGCGGCGAACGTATCAAGGGCTGGTGGGATCGTATCAACGGCTGGCGCACGCTCGATTGTCTGCGCTACGAGCAGGGTCCGGGCGCGATCAAACCACAGTACGCGGTCGAGACCTTGTACAACGTGACCAAGGACGACGATTTCTATCTCACCTCGGACGTCGGTCAGCACCAGATGTTCGCCGCACAGTTCTACCCGTTCGACAAGCCGCGGCGCTGGATCAACTCGGGCGGTCTCGGCACCATGGGCTTCGGTCTGCCGGCAGCGATGGGTGTGCAGCAGGCGTTTCCCGACGCCACAGTGGCGTGCGTCACGGGTGAGGCCAGCATCCAGATGTGCATCCAGGAGCTCGCCACCTGCAAGCAGTACAACCTGCCGCTGAAGATCGTGCTGTTGAACAACGGCTATATGGGCATGGTGCGGCAGTGGCAAGAGTTCTTCTACGACGGCCGCTATTCGCATTCCTACGTGGATGCCTTGCCCAACTTCAAGATGCTGGCGGAAAGTTTCGGCCACGTCGGCATGCGTATCGACAATCCCGCCGATCTCGAGGCCGCCTATCGCGAGGCGTTCGCGATGAAGGACCGCCTAGTGTTCATGGACGTCATCGTCGATCCGTCCGAGAACGTGTATCCGATGATCGAGGCCGGCAAGGGGCACCACGAGATGCACCTGTCGCCACACCTCTCGTCTGACAGGGAGTTGGCGTGATGCGACATATCATCTCGGTACTCATGGAAAACGAAGCGGGCGCCCTGTCGCGTGTCGCTGGGTTGTTCAGCGCGCGTGGCTACAATATCGAGTCACTTACGGTCGCGCCGACAGAAGATCCGACGCTGTCGCGCATGACGCTGGTCACCACGGGCGACGAAGCGATCATCGAGCAGATCACGAAGCAGCTGAACAAGCTCATCGATGTGGTAAAACTCGTAGATCTGTCAGAGGGTGCACACATCGAGCGTGAGCTCATGATGATCAAGGTGCGCGCCGACCAGGCGATGCGTGACGAACTCAAGCGCCTGGCCGATATCTTCCGCGGCAATATCATCGATGTGACCGACGTCTCGTACACCATCGAGATGACGGGTGACGGCGCCAAGCTGGATGCCTTCATCCGTGTTCTCGACCCCGACCTGATCATCGAGACCGTCCGTTCGGGCCCGCTGGGCATCGCGCGCGGCGGCAAGCGTCTCGCGATCTGATTTTCTCAAACCATCTACGCACATTCACCAGGGAATACTCGCCATGGCGATCAATATCTACTACGACAAAGACTGCGACCTCTCCATCATCCAGGGCATGAAAGTCGCCGTCATCGGCTACGGCTCGCAGGGCCACGCACACGCCAACAACCTCAAAGACTCCGGCGTCGACGTGCGCGTCGCCTTGCGCCCGGGTTCGGCATCGGCAAAGAAAGCCGAAGCCTCGGGTCTCACGGTCAAGAGCGTGCCGGAAGCCGTCGCCGAGTCGGATGTGATCATGGTGCTGACGCCGGACGAGTTCCAGTCGCAGCTGTACAAGGGTGAGATCGAGCCGAACCTCAAGCAGGGCGCCGTACTGGCGTTCGCGCATGGTTTCGCGATCCACTACAACCAGATCGTGCCGCGCGCCGATCTCGACGTGGTGATGATCGCACCGAAGGCGCCGGGCCACACCGTGCGCAACGAGTTCACGCGCGGCGGCGGCATCCCCGATCTGGTCGCGATCGCTCAGGATGCGTCGGGCCGCGCACGCGATATCGCGCTGTCGTATGCATCGGCGATCGGCGGTGGTCGCACCGGCATCATCGAGACCACGTTCAAGGACGAGACCGAGACCGACCTGTTCGGTGAGCAGGCCGTGCTGTGCGGTGGTGCGGTCGAACTGGTGAAGGCCGGTTTCGAGACCCTGGTCGAGG
>JAGRHA010000071.1 GCA_020445205.1 Gammaproteobacteria bacterium | reverse complement strand
ACAGATGGACCTCGCTGGTCCGCTGCGCGGCAATCAATGCGTATGCCGCCTGTTGCACACGGTCGTGCTGGAATCGGTAGCTCGGATTGAAGCCGGCCGGTTCCGCGCTATCGGCCACGAGCCGATAGTCACTGTGCAAGGGCACGATGGTTTGCTGCCTAAGAGCCGGCAACAACACGGCAGCGGTCTCGGTGAGCGGGTGCTGGTAGACCGCAGACAGCGTCTGCAGATCGAAGGTACTACCGATACAGGCCGCCAGCTGCAGAACGCGCTGCGTTGCCGGTTCGAGCCGGCGCAGGTTCTCGACCATGAACTCGACGACGTCGTTGCTGACACCGGACCAGCGTACCGCGTCGAGATCCCAGTTCCATTTGCGACTGCCATTGTCGCGTGTGATCGCGCCTTCTTTGTGCAACTGGCGCAGCAGTTCGTTGGTGAAAAACGGGTTTCCCTGTGCCTTGTCATGGAGCATGTCGCTGAGCGCGGCAACTTCATCAGGCTCGCGGTTCAGTGCGTCGGCCACGAGTCTGGCGACCGACTCGGGGCCAAGCGGGCCGAGCCGCAGGTCACGGACGTTGATCTGTCCATGCAGATCATCCAGCCAAAGGCGCAACGGATGGCCGGCGCCGATCTCGTTGCTGCGATAGGCGCCAATCACCAGCAAGTGACTGAGTTCCCGCGCTGTGACCAGACGCTGCAGGAACTCCAATGTCGGCGCATCGCACCACTGCAGATCGTCGAGGAAGAGCACCACCGGGTGCCCCTCACCCGCGAAGACGCGCAGGAAGTTGGTGAGGACGATATGCAGTCGGTTGCGTGCCTCGACCGGCGGCAGCTCAATTACCTCGGGCGGCTGACCGATGACCAATTCGAGTTCCGGTACGAGATCCGTCACCAGACGCGCATTCGATTTCAACGCGTGATGCAGGCGTTCCCGCCACTGCGCAAGTCGCTCTTCGGGTTCGGCCAACAACTGCTGCACGAGTCCGCGCAAGGCCGTGGCCAACACGGTGTAGGTATCGCCGTGCTGAAATTGCTGGAACTTTCCCTGTACCAGGAACCCGCGTTCGCGCACTGAGGGCTTGTCGATCTCGTTGACGAGGGACGATTTGCCGACGCCCGGGGCACCGTGGACGAGGCACAGTTCGAGACCTCCGCGCACCACCGATTCGAACAGGCTAAACAGCTGCTCCAGCTCCTGTCGCCGCCCGTACAAAGTGTGTGGCAGGAAGAAGCGATCGGCGAGGTCGCGTTCACCCAGCGCGAAGGTCCGAATTTGTCCCGTGCTGTGCAGCGCATGCCGACAACGCTGCAGATCGTGTATCAGTCCATTGGCCGTCTGGTAGCGCGCCTCCGGACTCTTCGACATGAGCTTGAGCACGATGCCGGATACGGCTTCGGGCACCTGCGGCGACAACTCGTGCGGTGGCGGTGGCAGACGACAAATATGGCTGTGCACCCACTCGAGAACGGTGCTGGCCTCGAACGGATGGCGTCCCGTGAGCAGTTCGTACAGTATGACGCCCAGCGAGTAGTAATCGGAACGATAGTCCAGATCGCGGCTCATTCGCCCGGTCTGTTCCGGCGAGATGTAAGGCAAAGGCCCTTCCAGGTGCTGCGTCAGTTGCCCGCCCTGGCGCTCCTGCTCCAGCTCCGAAGCGATCCCGAAACCCGTCAGGCGGATCGCGCACTTGTCCGGATCACACAACACGTGGCCGGGCATCAGCGCCTTGTGCACGATGTCGCGTGCATGGATGGCCCCGAGCGTGCCGGCCAGGCGCGAGGCGATGTCGAGCACGTCGTCGAGCGCTAGGCCTTGCCCCTGTGCGGCGTCCACGCGCTGTTGCAGCGAGCTCGGCATCGGCTCGCAAACCAAGGCAAGATTGCCCCTGCCGTGCAGCAACAGGGCATCGACCCTGAGCACGCCTTCGATGTCGCTCAATTTGCGTGCAATGGCACCGTCACGTTTGAGCTCCGCGACCTGCTTGGGATGCGGGTATGCGGCATCCAGTGTGACGATGTCCACGGCGGCAGCGTCGGCGAGGCGTATGCCACGGTAAGCGACACGCGCACCGACGCGGTACAGAACCGCGCCGATCTCGTACCCGGGCAGTTGTATGCCGGAAGTACTCACACCAAAGGGGTCAACGGCGGACAAGGCTCAGATGCCGAACAGGCGATTGAATGTCTTGCCGAAGTCCTCATACGCCGAGTCACGCAGCGGCTCGCCGTGGCCGCAGATCGCATGCTTGAAAGGCATCTCTTTGAGACGGGCAAAATCGTCTCCCCCGGGCGTGGCCCGCTGCACCCATACCGGGCCGAGATTGGCCGGGGTGAAAAAGCCCATTTTCTCCATCAGCGTGCGCGAGGATTCGGAGAAGTATTCGTCGGGCGCGAGCCAGTTCTGCAATGCATCGCACGCGATCAGGATCCCACCGTCGCGATCCAGGCGCAGGATGCCCTCGGGGATCTGTGTGGTATGGAATTCAAACAAGGTCGCATTCGATACCGGTAGGGACTCTGACGTGAGTGTTCGCGTCGCCTCGAGCCCGGTCTCGTGTGTCATGCCCGGCATCATCCAATAGTCGGCAGCGTAACGATCCACATAGAACGGATCGTCGCGACCATGGAGTGAACCGAGACGCACCACGTCGGTCACACGCCCGAGGCGATCCAGCTCGGCCAGTCCCGCATCATCCAGGCGCACGCTGTTGATGATGACCAAGCGTTCGCCGTCACGGACAACGGTCATGTTGCGGCTGAACTTCCAATCCATCTCCTGCAGGACGGTCTCCATGGCGCCGCTGACGAAAAAGACGTCGGGAAAGACCTCGTCGAGCTTTCCATGCGGCAAAGCCGGGGGAAATTGTGCCATTGCAGAATCCTCGTTTGTTATTCGTAGTCGATGCGGCCCACGTAGCGATACTCTTTGGCGTATTCGGTGAGATAGCCATTGAGGTAGCTTCGTTGGGCGTCGTTGAGGCGTCCCTGCACGATGTCCGTCATCGTTTCACTGCCGTCACTGCTGTCCAGGCGCTTGAGATGAAACAGTGTCATGTCACGACCACCGAAGAAGGTTTTCAGGTACGCGTGCAGCGGTCGCGCATGGGTCATGTCGAAAACCGCACCATAGAGCGCGGTGTAGCTCGGATGATCGGCCAAAGCGGCGGTGTCGAACACGGCGTGTTCTCCCGGCGGCGGTACGAATGGCGGAACGGGATCCGGCTCGTGGATCGGCTGTGCCATCAGATCCCTCAGGTAATCCGCCGCGAGCCCCGCTCGACGCGCACCGTCGACAAGAATATTGAGATAGCGCCGGCTGGGCAGGCAGGCGTCATCGATGAATTCCGGTAGGCCGATATAGGTCAATGCAGACACGCGCTCACCATCCGCATCCACGTCGACCTGGATACGGTCGTAGCCGTAGCCGAAGGCTTCCGTGGCATCGAGCGGTGCCAATGCCTCGTCGGGACAATCGTGCAGAACCCCAAGCACCCGCGCACGGGGAACAACCGTGCGTTCGATATTGCCCACCCCTCCCTCGTGGCGAAAGAAGTGCTGCACGTTGAAACGCAGTCGCCAGCCGTGCAGCGCAGCCGGCCGCGAGGCCAAAGGCTCTACACCCTTGGCCCTAAGCGCTGTGAGGCTCATGTTGGAGCCATAGCCAAAGTAACGAAACATGCCGAAGTCACTAACCGTTACACCCGGTCCCCGGAAGGCTAGCGGCCGGTAGGGGTATTCTTTAATTCCCGTGTTCGAAATCGACCCTGTTCGTACGCCGAACAACTCGTGTCGCGCGGTGGGTTGGTGGGCTCGCTGCGACCATCGACAACCCTCGATTGCACCGCATGCCAGGGAGCCGAAGCACCGGCTCATCCGCTTTTGTCCCTCGCCGGGCTCAGGTTGACGAGCATAGTGCCGTTCATGAGCTTCACGGTGGGTTGCCGAGCCCTTCCGGTTTCGCTTTCTAAACGACGGGGCCTGTCTGGATGATCGGAGCACGAAATCAACAAGGCGCGGCGGTCGACTGGTGGTTCATCTACAAGACCCCTGAGCACACGGGAAGCCCGACCAACAAGGGGTTCGACTTTCTGTACTTCGATCCTGTTGCAGGCACCCTCGCGCTTTCCCCTGTCGGCCTGGATCAGGATGCACAGGCCCTGCACTACACGCTCATGGCGATCTTCGATGCACCCGATACCACAGGGTTCGTCGTGTACAACGACGAACACGTCGACGGCAAAGACAATGACGATGAGAAAGGCCACTGCAAAGGCATCCTGGCTTTCGACAAGGCCAGCGATTCCGCGCTCCTGCTGCTGCACTCAACACCGCGATTCCCCGCCTTGCACGAGTCCACCCTACCCGCTGACGAGGCCATCTACGGCCAGACGTTCATCTGCATTACGTTGCCGGACTACCGCACGGCCAACCTGATCGCTGCGCAGATGTTGTGTCAGCAGAATCCGCAGATCCTGCAGGAGAGCTCGCGCCTGCCATCGACACTCGAGCCTGATGAACCGCTGGCACAGTTGTTCCACGGCAGCGCGATCGATGAATCGAAGGAAGCGTCGACGCTGCACTTCAGCTCACGTGGTGGTCAGCCCTTCACGCTCATCGCCAAGAGCCGGAAATGGGGCGAGGACTTCTGGCTCGACCTCGTCTCGCCGGCATTGGCTGCCGACCTGGTCGTCGAGACCTGGCGACGTGGTGTCGTGACCCCGCTGCAGGACCAACGCTCGTCCGATTTCGATGAAGACACCTTGACGCTGTGCTTCAAGTTGGGCCCGTCGCTGACCTATGAATGGCCGTATACCAAGGATCATGCGAAGTGGGCCGTGTCCTTGAAAAACGCGTCGAGTGTCTTACCCTGGGTATGTGTTGCCGACATCAATCGCATGGTTTCGCAGGAGAAGCGTGGCGGTGGCAGCCTGTGTTTCCAGGAACCTCGCTTGTGGCAGGCGTTGAAGGATGCCGAAGCGACGTTGCACACCCCGCATCCCTAATTTGAGCCTTGATCCAAGAGAGGTTGCATGACTGCGCATTTGACGTCGGCGTTACTCAACAGTTTCCTGGTCTGCCGCAACCGTCACAGCGGCACCTACCACGTCTACCGAATCGACCCAGAGGCCGAATGCCTGTTCAATCTGCTGAACGAGGGTTCGAGTCTCACGTTCGACCATACATACCGAGTGGCACAGGTCGGTGGCTATCTCCTGCAGTGGAGTGCCTTGTCGCAACAAGAGGGCAAGGCCGGTTACCACTACAAGCTGATTGCGTGCGATCCGGCAGCAGAAGATCCACTGAACGCGGCCCCTGTTCAACAAGGCTTCTGGGAAAAGAAGAAGTTCTGGGGTTACCGCGATTACTACAGCGCCAACCCCGACGAAGACCAACACCTGGATCTGATCCCCATGACGGGCTTCGTTCTCAGTCTGATCCCGGCGCCGGGCCGCGGCACCTTCGAGCTGTGGAATTTCGACCCGCAAGCGACCAAGCCGGGCAATGCCGATCCGCTACCCTACCCGTATACCGGTCAGGGCGGTTTTGCGTTGATCAGGGCCGGTCATACGCTGATCCCGGTCGGCAATTATGTGCTCGAGCGCTTGCCCGATGGCCATGGGTTTCGCCTCTGGAGCTTCGACCCACAGCAACACCCGCCGCTTTCTCTGCCAACCGTGCAGCAGGGTGCGTGGGCGGATATCGACGAGCGGCATGAGCTGACGGCGTTCGGTGATCATGTCCTCGATTGGTGCTCGGATGATCGCAGCTATCGCCTGTGGGCGGTCGACCCCGAAGACGCCAACGTTCTGACCGGCCCGGTACGTGAAGGCACGCTGCCTGCCGAGATCGACGGCGATGCGATGCTGACGGTGATGCAATCACGTATCCCCATCGCGGCGGCGCGTGTGGAAACGCCCGGTACGCTCGATTTCATGCGCTCGAAGATCAAGCACGTCGTCTACTACATGCTCGAGAGCCGTTCTTTCGACAATGCCTGCGGCTGGCTCTACGAAAAGGGTGACCAGGGTTGTCGCTACATCGGTTCGCAACGCCCGTTCGATGGCGCGCGCCTGGACGATTTCAATCTCGACGGTACGCGCAAAGTCCACGTCAGCCAGTTCAAAGGTGGTGTTCTGAGCGAGGACTGGAACCTCATGGCGCTCGATCAGGATCCGTTCCACGACACCACCGACAACCTGCAACAGATGTTTGCCGAGCCTCCGGGTTACTGGGCGCGCGCTGCGCCCGACATGGGGGGATTCATACTCAACAACGCCAATCCGCAGGTGATGGAGACCTTCACGCCGACACAGTTGCCCGTGTTGAACGGACTCGCTCGCCACTTTGCTATCTCCGACCGCTGGTTCTGCTCGGTCCCGGGAGGCACCGATATCAATCGCGCCTTCTCCGTGACCGGGTCTGCGTTCAATCGCCTGGGCACGTGGGAGGGCGGCAACGCCTACAAGTACTGGCCCGATTCGCCGCACCGCCAATCGCTGTGGAAGGTGCTGTGGAGCCAGGGCATCACCGACTGGAAGATCTACAACGCAGTACTCTGGGAAGACGTCGTGTTCACTTACCAGCTGTATCTCAAGGGTCAGATCCCGACAGTCGATGCCGATCCGGGTGCCTTCATCGCGGGGCTCGAGCAGTTCAAGCAGGATGCACGCAGCGGCAAGCTGCCGGCCTTCAGTTTCCTCGAACCGGTATGGATCGCGCCGTCGGGTGCGACGTCATACCATCCGGGTGCAGATCTGGTTCCTGCCGAACAGGCTTTGAACGACATCTACGACGCGATCCGTTGCGGACCGGGTTGGGACGAGACACTGCTCGTCATCACTTTCGACAAGAACAATGGCCTCTACGACCATGTTGCGCCACCGTATGCACGGAAGCCCTGGCCGAACGACCTCAATGACGGCTTCGCCTACGACCTCATGGGGCCACGCGTACCGACCATCATGGTATCGCCGTGGATCGAGGCACAGACGGTCTTCCGCGCCGATGGCGACACCCCATTCGACTCGACCTCGTTCGCCGCCACGCTCCTGAATTGGTTCGGGGTGCCGAGGAATCTCTGGGGTCTCGGTGATCGCATGGATATCGCACCGACCTTCGAAAACATCTTCCAGGCTTCCGCAGCACGCACAGACGCGCCGACACTCACACCGCCTTACGACAAAGAGTTTCCCAAGAAATCACGTCGTTGAGCCTGTTAAGAGAGTGCACGCCATCAAACCGGACCAATGCGTCCGGTGATGGCGTGCGCCACATGGCGTCGCACCCGTTGCGACGAACCAGGTAGAGTCTCACCGGACCCCATCGCAGATCGCCCGAACGGGAGTTTCCGCGCTGTGGTCAGCTACCCGCACGTCGTTTGACAAAACTGAAGGTATACAGCGCCGGCAGGCCACTGTTGTGATTGCCGATCGAATTGCCCCATCCGTACATGACGCCATTGTCACAGCTCTGAATGCTGACCCGGTTGACGAAACCCCAGGTGATACTCTTGATTGTCACGCTCGAGCCGTCCGGTGCGACGGCCATGTCAATGAAGTCGGGCTTGGCGGCGTCGAAGTTCTGCACACGTGAATTGACCGTGGCGGTTCGATCGCTGTACAGCACGCCGTGGTGGTAAGGCGCCTGTGTCTTGAGGGCATTGACGCCATCGAAGTCGAGCGCCGCCGTCCATGGATAACCGGTCCAGGATACGATCGAGTTCTGTTGGTTTGTCGCCACCGTCACCTGAACGTAGTCGAAACTGCCACGCGCATGATTGACAAGGTCTGCAACGAGCGGGACACACGATCCTGCGTGGGCCTTGTGAACCAAAAGACAACACATACACATCGATGCGGCCAACATGGGCTTCATCATTGCCATCTCCTGATGAGAAACGAGCTGCCGTGGATCCGAAACCCTGTCTCGGGCAGGCGCCCGCGTCGCGAGTCTATGCCTGTGCGCGCGAATTGCGCCAGCGGTGTTGCAAGGGTGGCGACGCTTTCAGGCCGTGTGGTGCTGCACGCCGCGAGCGGGGGCCATGCACGGGCGCAGAACCGTGGTGCAGGGTTCCGCGTATCGCCCTGCCCGCCGGCAGTACCCGACGGCACGCGTGGACCTCTTGCCGTCAGCGTAAGACGCTGTCACGTGGGATGACGGTCAACTCCATCAGTCGCAGCGCCGGACGAACGCTAGTCGACAGTGGCGTGAGGCATATCGACAGACGCCGCGCGGTCCTTCGACCACACGCTGAACTTCTTGTCCTCGATCACCGTGTGATTGATGAACCATTCGGCGAGAAAGTCGATTACGGCATCGGCGGCATTTT
>JAGRHA010000070.1 GCA_020445205.1 Gammaproteobacteria bacterium | reverse complement strand
TCATGCCGAAATCCGCGACATCGATGGTGTCCGTTATGTGAACTGCGGCGACTGGGTGGAAAGTCATACCGCGGTCGTGGAGCACTTCGACGGATCGCTCGAGCTGTTGCGATGGCAGGATGCACGCGGCGACGAACTCGGGCAGGGTGTCGCCGATATGCCGTTGCGCCGGGCCGGGTGATGTGCGTGGCGGTGCTGCCGCCGCCGCTGTCCTCGTGTCGCTGATGAGAGTGACGGACTGCTGCGCTGACGATGCGGTGTGATCTCGCGACGGCGGGTCGATCCCGTTACTGCGCGCGAGTCATCTTCGCCCCGACAGCCGTGTTTGGCGTGGTGAGACGTTGCGTTGTCGACCGCAGGATTCCCTTGCATTGGTGTCGACCCAGACGCCCGCATGACACGAAGATGTTCCCCGACCTGCGTGCCCCCCTTTGCTGCCTGCCGTCGTATCTGCGTGATCCTGCCCCGGCTCGCTGACGGCGCCTTCGCCACGGCGTCCACCAATCTGCGTGGTCACGAATCGCGTGTGCAGATGGGCGATGCCTCCGGTGCGGTGCGGTCTGGTCGTCCCGGTTCACCACGTCTCGATCCCTGACGCCACCTGTGCGGAAGAATCGAGACGCCGTCCCACGGTCCCGCCGCTCGGGCCGCGGGCATGTGTGCGCAACACGGTTTCTCCGCGCGCTAGGGCTGCTGCATCGACATCGGCAGCCAGTGCGTGCATCCAGCGTCTAGACTCTGCGAGATAGCCGTCATCGAGAACATCGGCTCGTCACGCCTCGGCGGTCTGGGTCGGTCGCGCAATGCAACTCAAGAACAATATCTTTCTGTGGTTATTCCCTGCGGCGTTCGTGCCGTTGACCATCCTTGGCCTCGGGGCAACGGCGTGGATGGAACAGCGCTCGCTCGCATTGATCGATGCCGACATGACGCGCAGCCTGGCGAGTATCGGTGCGGCGATCGAACGACGCCTGCTGGTCGAACGCGATATCGTCAGCGGGCTGGCAGGTGTGCCCGAGGTCGTGCGACTGCGTGACGCGTTGCGCGCGGTGGAACGTGGCGGCTCGGTTGCGTCGGCCGAGACGGCGCGCGCGCAATTGAACCGCTTTCTCGAAACCTTCCAGTCGGTGCGCGTGAGTCTCGATACGGTGCGACTCCTCGATCGCAACGGCAACACCCTGGTCAAGGTCTACGACGCGCAGCACGTCGAGGCGTCGTTCGATGGTCTCGGTTCGCTGACCTATGCCGAGGCCGAGCCGGACGACCCGGCGTTCGCCAACGAACTCGCCGCGCTGCTTCCCGACGAGACCGCGACCATCCTGCTGCCGCGTAGCATGTTCGTCGCCGGCAGGCGAGGGCGCATGCCGCTGTACAACACCGTGCGCCCACTCGCTGACGACGAAGGCACGCTCGCGTTCCTGACGACCGATCCGCCGCTGGGTCCGTTCAATCGTGTGCTGGCCGTCACGCCGCGTGCGCACGATGCGACGCTCATGATCGTCGAGAACGGGTCGCCGACGACGGATCGCGACGGCGTGGTGCTCTACGACGACGCAGGCGACATCGATCTGTGGAGCGTACGTGCCGACGCCGTGGATCTCGAGTCCCACTATCCTCGCCTGGCTGCTCAACAGCGCCTGCAGTCGGCGGGGATCTTCGACGATGACGAGCGCGCGTCGCGCGTGTATTTCCAGGAGTTCCTGCCTTACCCGGATCGCCTCACCAGCTGGCTGCTGGTACTGCAGATCGATCGTGACCGGCTGATCGAACCCTTCCAGCGCGTCCGTATGGGTATCGGTGCGGGCCTGCTCGCGACCCTGCTGCTGACCTTGCTGCTCGCGCGCCGTGCGGCCCGCCAGATCGCACGTCCGATCCTGCAGCTGACCAGTGGTCTCACGGCGTTCGGTGGCGGCGATCGCGATCGCCGCCTGACACTGCAAGGTCCGGACGAGATCCGTGCGGCCGGTGAGGCATTCAACCGCATGCAGGTGAGCCTGCAGACCGCGGAGCACGAGCGCGATCAGGCCATGGTCGCCCAGTATCGAAGCCGGCGTCTGGCGTCGCTCGGTCAGATGGCCGCCGGTATTGCTCACGAGATCAGCAATCCCGTCAATACCATCCTGTCGCTGACCACGCTGATCGAACGCGATCTGCCGGCCGATGCGACGACGATTCGCGCCGATGTCGCGTCGATCCGGGAGGAGTGCGAGCGCGCGGCGAAAACGGTGCACTCGATCCTGAATTTCAGCCGCGATATCGGTGGTGACGTTGCGCGCTTCGGCGCCGCGGCGTGGTTGCACGACACCCTGTCGCTGGCGGAGAAGGAATGCCGCGCCTGTGGCGTCGCCGTCGCCGTCACTGTCGATAACGACTGCCTGCTCGAAGGCGACTACAACCTGTTGCAACGTGCTCTGCGCAACCTGTTGGAGAATGCGTCACAGGCGAGTCCGCCGGGTGGGATCGTCGAGATTCGCCTGTGGGGTGACGGCGTGCATTGCCACGTCGACGTGATGGACCGTGGTCCCGGGCTCGACGAGGTGCAGGTCGACCGCGCATTCGATCCGTTTTTCACCACCAAGTCCGAAGGTCAGGGCTCGGGCCTGGGGCTGTCGATCAGCCAGGGCATCGTGCAGCACCATGGGGGAGAGGTGGAATTGCGCAACCGCGAAGGCGGAGGTGCAGTGGCACGGATATTGTTACCCATCGCAGATGCGCCGGCGGCGGACGTCGACGCGATCGGCGCGGGAGAACCATGAGCAAGACCTTCGATCTGCTGTTCATCGACGACGAGGCCAAAGCCGGCGAGTTGTTCAAACGCTTCTGTGACGGGCGCCCGTACCGGCCGCGCGTATTCCAGCGTCCGCAGGACGCGCTGACGTGGTTTCATGACAATGGCGCCGATCTCGTGATAACCGACTTGCGTATGCCCGGGATGGACGGCATCGAGTTGTTGCACCGGATCCGCCAGCGCGATCGCGAAGTGCCTGCCATCGTCATTACCGCGTATTCGACCGTCAATGCGGCCATCAACGCACTACGTCTCGGCGCCGTCGACTTCCTGAAAAAGCCGTTCGACATGGAAGAACTGCTGGCACTGGTCGATCGCACCTTGTCGCACACCCGGCTCGAGCACGAGGTGCGGTTGCTGCGTCGCCAGCTCAAGCACGAGCGCGGCCGGCGCACGCTGATCGGCGACTCGGCCGCGATGCGTGAGCTCTATCGCGTCGTCGAACGTATCGCCGACGTACGTTGCAACGTCGTGATCCAGGGTGAGTCCGGTACCGGCAAGGAACTGCTGGCCAAGGCGATCCATGAATCGTCGTCGTCGCCGGACACGCCCCTGGTCGTCGTCGACTGCGGTGCGATCAGTGACACCTTGCTCGAGTCGGAGCTGTTCGGTCACGAGAAGGGTGCGTTCACCGGTGCTACGCATACCAAGCGTGGCCTGCTCGAGACCGCAGACGGCGGTACCGTATTTCTCGACGAGATCGGCAATATCTCCGACGCGATGCAGGTGAAGCTCCTGCGCGTGATTCAGGAGGGTCAGCTGATTCGCGTCGGTGGTGTCCGCGCGATCGACATCGACGTGCGCTGGCTGGTGGCGACGAACCGTGACCTCGAACAGATGGTGCACAACGGCGAGTTTCGCGAAGACCTCTACCACCGACTCAATGTCGTCAAACTCGTCGTGCCGCCGTTGCGCGAGCGGCCGCGCGATGTGCCGGCGCTTGTGCAGCACTATGTCGATTTTTTCAGCGACAAGTACCAGCGCAACGTCAAAGGATTCGATAGCGCATCGATGGGCCAATTGATGGCCTACGCCTGGCCGGGCAATGTGCGTGAGCTTCGCAATCTCGTCGAACGCCACGTCGTGCTCGCCGATGCGCCGTCGATGCTGCTCGGCGAGCTACCCCCGGCGACGTCAACACTGTCCGCGATCGATGGCGACTGGCCAACGCTCGACGAGCTCGAACGCCGCTACATTCTCAAGGTGTTGGATCGGGCGGACGGCAACCAGCGCGAGGTTGCGGATACGCTCGGTATCGACAAGTCGACACTCTGGCGAAAGCTGAAGCGCTATCGCAGCGCCGAATTCGATAGCGACGATACGCTCTGATTGTGCCCGTTTCGAGCGGCGTGGACACGGCTGCAGGACGCTCATTGGACTGCAAAATGCAATCGCCATGGTTGCGTTTTGCAGTCATTCCGCCGTTTCGTTGGCGGTCCATGCCCGTATTCGCCATAGCGGCCGATCATCCAGAGACCATGGCATGAGCTTTGCTCATCTGACGTGACGCCAGCGCGCCGCACGTTACCTGAGACCCAGGCACGCGCGATGTGCTGAAGCACCGTGTGGCTCTCTTGGATGCGAGGCATGGACGCCCGGTTTTTTCGACAGTGCATCGCGAGCCGCCACGTGGCGAGGCTTTACGCCGCGCCACCGAATACTAAGAAAAGCGCCCGTGCGGCGATGGCCGCAGATCAGGTGGTGCCGGAGGAGAATCTCAATGCCCAAGTCGCGTGCGAGGCCGATCCTCGTGGCGTGTGCCCTACTCGCGCCGTGCGCAGCGGCCGCTGAAACGCTCGCGGTCGATGCGATGCTCGAGTATCTGGAGTTCACCGAATACCAAGGCGGTAATCTGCTGCCGGAGCAGATCCCGGCCGCTGACTATGCAGGCCTGTTCATCATCGATGCGCGGCGGCCCGAGGACTTTGTCAGCGAAACGATCCCCGGTGCCGTCAATATCGAATGGCGACAGGTGCTGGCGCGCCGTGACGAAGTGCCGCGCGACCGGCCCGTGCTCTTGTTCTGCAACACCGGCAGCCTGTCGGCACAGGCCGCGTTCGCTCTCAAGGTGGCGGGCCACGACAACGTCAAGATACTCACAGGCGGCTTCGACAGCTGGCGGGCCAAAGGTGGTTTGGCTGCCCATGAGCGCGCCACGAGTCCGCGCCTGTGAATCCGCGAGTTGCCGCCCGGCGTGAGGCAATGATGGGCGTGCCGCTGGTCGTAAACTTTGCGGCGACGCATCCGCTGCGAGAACAGCTGTCCGCCCAGCGACAGCGTCTGCTCGGCATCGCTTATTCCTGGTGTCACGACATCATGCTGGCGGAAGACCTGGTGCACGAGACGCTGGCACGCGCGCTGGAGAAGATCGATCGCCTGCGTGACCACGATCGTGTCGAGGTCTGGGTGACTCGCATCATGGTCAATCTGTTCCGTGACTGGCATCGGCGCAAGCGGCCGGTTGTCGGCATCCATTTCGATGTCGAGGCCGAGGGTGATGACCCTGAGCAGGATATCGAGCGGCAGCGCGTGATCAGGCGCATTCGTCACGCCGTCTCGCGTCTGGGCGAACAACAGCGGCAGGTGATAGCACTGGTCGATATCGCGGAGTTCAGCTACGCCGACGCGGCCAACATACTCGATATTCCGATTGGGACCGTCATGAGCCGATTGTGCCGCGCGCGGCGTTCCTTGCGCGAGATCCTCGAGCGCGACGACACGCTACCGGCGATGTCGACACCTGCTGTCGGCAGGCGCTGAACGGCTGCCGCATGCCCTGCTGCACGAATAGCCGTCGCGAAAAAGTCAGGGCAAAGCGCGTTCGCGCGCGAATAGTGAACCGCTCTGACGCAACGTCGATGCGGCTGCGGCGGGTTTGTGCGGCGTTGGGTGCTGACAGAAGCCTTGCGGCGTTGTCGCACGCGTTCACCTCCGTGTCGACGGGTCCTCATTCACGCTTCCGGCCGTTGGCTTTTCGGCAACGCTGAGTGAAGCGTGGTTCGTGGGACAGCCCACGAGCAGCGTGAGGCCGTTCACGCCGCGCGCATTACCGTCAGTCGCCGCGCCATTGCACATTGTAAAGATCGTGTCTGCGATCGCGCAGGTTCTGCACTGTGCCGCTGTTGCGGGCCATGCGCAGGGTCTCGGGCCGCAGATCGGCGAATGCCACCATCTCGACGTTCGGTGTGGTGTCGGCGGCGATGCCGTCGCGCGAAAACGGAAAATCACACGGCGTCAGGATGCAGCTCTGCGCATATTGGATATCCATGTTCGCGACACCGGGCAGGTTACCGACGTTGCCGGACAACACGACATAGAACTGGTTCTCGACGGCACGCGCCTGGCAGCAGTAGCGCACGCGCAGATACGACTGACGTTCGTCGGTGCAAAACGGTACGAACAGGATCTGCGCCCCCTGGTCGGCGAGGTGCCGTGCGAGTTCGGGGAACTCGGAGTCGTAGCAGATCAGGACCCCGATCGGGCCGCAGTCGGTATCGATCGCATGCAGGGAATGACCGCCCTCGATATTCCACCAGTACGCTTCGTTCGGTGTTGGATGGATCTTCGGTTGTTCGTGAATCGCGCCGTCACGCAGGAAGACGTAAGCGATGTTCTCCACGCGGCCGTTCGGCATGAGCGTGGGATGTGAGCCGCCAATGATGTTGATGTTGTAACGAATCGCCATGTCGCGCAGCGCTTCTTTGAAACGTGGCGTGTGTCGCGTGAGGGCTTCGATAGATTCCGCGGGGTTGAGCTCCTGGTCTTCGATCGACAGCAACTGCAACGCGAACAGTTCAGGGAAGACCACGAAGTCGCCTTTGTAGTCGGCGACGACATCGACGAAATACTCGACGAACGACAGGAATTCTTCGAATGATTTCACCCGCCGCTGCATGTACTGCACCGCACCGACGCGCACGGCATCGGGTGGGCGGCCGCCGTAACGTTTGCTTTTGCCGGTGTTGAGCCCATCGTCGACCTTGGGATTGCGCCACACCAGGTGGACGCCATAGCCCATCGAAGGGCGATCACTGCTCAGATAGTTCTTGAGCACGCCGATCGGCTCGAATCCGTTGCGCAGTTGGAACGACAGCACCGGGTCGCGATGCTGCTTTTTCTGAATCTGCTCGACATACTCTTCGACGTTGGCAAACCGCTTGATGCGGCGTGCGAGCGTCGGCAGGCGGCCGGCGAACACGATCCCCTTGAGACCGAGTGACTGGCACAATGCCTTGCGTGCGTTGTAAAGACGTTGTCCGATCCGGTAGCCACGGTACTGCGGGTCGACGCACACTTCCATGCCGTACAGCCACTCGCCTTTCGCATCGTGGCGTGAGGCGTAGCCATTGCCCGTGATCTCCATCCAGGTGTGCGGCTTGAGGCCGATCTCTTCAGAGACACGGAATGTGGCGCAATAACCCACCACCTGATCGTCGATCACGGCGACGAACTGGCCCTCGCCGAAATTGTTGAGTTGGCCTCTCACCTGGCCCGTGGTGTAAGCCGAGATACCCGTGCCATCGTAGACACGTTCGGTCAGTGCGATGATCGCGGGGATGTCGTCCGTCGTGGCCGTGCGCACGCCAAGTCGGCTGCGGGGGTTGTCGAGCGCATTGCTGTCGTCGTTCGCCATCGGGTATCCGTAGGGTTGCCTAAGGGTCCCGTCGAGTCTATCGATAGCGTGTCGAATTTAACAGGGGGCGATCCGCTCAGCCGGTGTCGTGCAGGGGCAACGTATCGGACGCCGTCGATCCGCAGCAGTCCCGGTACAGCGTCAGCATCTGCGATGTCGTCGCGGGGGCGCTCCAGGCGTGCGCCTTTTGTATCGCTTGTCGCGAGAGTTCGGTGTGCAGCTCCGCGTCGAGTAGCACCTGTGCGACCTTGTTCGAGAAGTCGTCGACCGATTCGTCGGCGACCAAGCCGCCCAGGCGGTCCGCCATGACTTCCGCCGTGCCCATGATGGCTGTCGTCACCACGGGCGTGCCCGCCTGCATGGCCTCGAGCAGCACGAGCCCCTGCGTCTCGGTGCGTGAAGCGAACACGAACACATCGCCCGCGGCATAGCAGTCGGCGAGTTCACCTTTGCGCGAGAGGTAACCGACGAACTGTACGTGTCCTTCGAGTCGCAAGGTGTCGCGCAAGCGCTTCAGATGACCGACGGCCGGGCCTTCACCGGCGATCACGAGCAGCAGGTCGGCCATACGTTCACGCAGGTGGTCGATCACGTGCAACAGAAAGCCGATGTTCTTCTCGTGCGCTACGCGCCCGACGTACAACAGCACGCGACGTGTTTCTGCGATGCCGTGGCGCTGGCGAAAGCGAGCGCCGTCGCCGTTGCGGAACTGGTCGCCGGGTATGCCGGTGGGCACGACCTCGGCACGCGCGCAGATGCCGTAGCCACGCAATACCTCGAGCATGGGCCGTGTGGGAACGACCAGCGCGTCGACGGCCGCGCACTGCTTGCGCGAGAAGCTGCGTGCCGCATGGCGCAGTACGGCGCGCGGCAGCCAGGGCAGATAGTTGCCGAGATACTCTTCGAAGTAAGTGTGGTAACTCTCGACCACTGGGGCGCCGAGTTCCCGTGCTGCCTCGAGGCCGGCGTAATGGGCGACGAACGGCGTGTGGACGTGCACGATATCGAACTGGCGTTCGCGCAGCGCAGGTAGGAGACGTCGCAGCGCACGGCGCTTCATCATGCGGTCTTCGGGATCGACGTACAGGAAGCGTGACGGCACGCGGACGATCTCGAAGCTGTCATCGTAGGCGGTCGGGTATTCGGGTGCGATCAGTGTGATCTCGTGACCCTGCCGGAGCATTTCATGCGCGAATGTCTGGATCGAGGTCGACACACCGTTGACCCGCGGGAAATAGACATCCGATATCTTCAGGATACGCATTGCCGCGCATTAGACGGCCGCGCGGTGAAGATTTGATGGCGTCGTCATGACGCTATTGCGACAGCGCTAGGGGCTGGGCGTGGCGCCGAGCCGGCGTGCTATCTCGACGATCTGTGCGCGTGGCGGGTAGTCATCCACATGATCGGCGAGGTACTGCTGCCAGTCGCTGAATGCATCCTGCAGGTGCGGGTCGGTGTTGTGGCAACCGAGTACACGCAAGCGTGCACCGCCGATCCGCCATGGGCCGTCTCCGCGCAGCTCGCCACGAATCAGATGTGCGGCCTGCGACGGTTGCGCGCGGTGCCAATACAGATCGAGGTAGAGCAGGCCGAGGGGATGGGGGAAGCAGGCAGCGACGAGTTGTTCCCTGCCGTCGGCGTGACGCAGCACCAACGGTGCGGTGACACGGTCGATCTCGGCCATGGTGCTCAGCGGCAGAGCGCGTCGAAACGTGCTTTGAAAGCGCTCTCGCGCAACGATTCGGCCTGTTCCTTGTCGGCGATGCCAGGGGATTCCTCCCAGCTCTGGGTGGCGTGGTTGTAGACCGAGTAGCGATACTGGCGTCCCATCTTGAACACCTTGCTGACATCCTTGGCCGCCTGCGCCATGGCGTCCATCTTGCTGAGCCCGGTCGGGATACCGTCATGCGTAAGCGGTCGCCCACTTGCCGACGGCGCCGCCGCGGGCGCGGCGTTGCGATTGATGCGGTGATCGCGGATCTCGCCCGCCGGGTTGAGTTCGAGCGTCTCGATATCCGGGATGCGCGAAACGATGTAACCCGCCATGAGTCGACCGAGCTTGTGGTCCTCGTTTTCGAGCGCTGTTAGCAGCTTGTCGGCCGCGATCTGTGCACGCAACAGGCGATCGGGTTTCTCGACCCATTCGCGATTCACCTGCCAGCCGGCATCCATGTCTGCGTCCATTCTGGCGAAGAAATCCTGCGCCTGGTCGAGGAAATCCTCGGGCACATTGAGCTCGAGCAATTGGTCGTCGATCACGGTCTTCAGTATCATTCCTGCATCTCCGGCGTGCTGTGCGCTGGCCACCCATTTTACGCGTCAGCCGACGGATTTGCCCTGCGGGCTGTTGCGGTAATCATCTCCGCCTGGGAATCGATCGATGCTTTTGCAAATCCCCGACCTGCTCAATGCCGCACAGGTGCAGAAACTCCACGAGCTGCTCACCGACGCGCGTTTTGTCGACGGCAAACTCACGGCAGGCATGGCCGCGAGTAAGGTCAAGAACAACGAGGAGTTGGCGCTCGAGCCGGAGCTGTTGCAGCGCCTGTACCGGATTGTCATGGCGAGTGTCGGCCACAACGCGCGATTTCGCAGCGCAGCGCTGCCGGCCAAAGTTGCCGATTTCATCTTCGCGCGCTATCAGCCCGGGATGCGCTACGGTGATCACGTCGACGACCCGATCATGGGGCAGGGGCCGCGCTTCCGCACCGATGTGTCGATGACGATCTTCCTCAACGAGCCCGAAACGTACGACGGCGGCGAGCTGGTGATTCGCACGCCATTCGGCGAGCAGCAGGTCAAACTGCCTGCAGGGCATGCCGTGGTCTATCCGTCGGCCAGCGTGCATCGTGTGGCCGAAGTGACACGCGGCGAGCGTCTCGTGGCGTTGACCTGGATTCAGAGCTTCGTGCGCGACGCTGCGCGCCGCGAGCTGTTGTTCGAGCTCGATCAGGCGCGCGAGCACTTGCTCAAGACCGACCCCGAGAGCGACGTCACCAAGAACGTCGATCGATCCTATGTAAACCTGCTGCGGATGTGGGCGGAGGT
>JAGRHA010000069.1 GCA_020445205.1 Gammaproteobacteria bacterium | reverse complement strand
GTCGCGTCGTCGACAGGAATCTCGGCGATCAGACCGGCGAGGCGTGAGTCATCGGCGAGGTCGGCGCGAATCCGCACCAGCTGGCCGTGGATGATGTCACCGTTGTGACGCAGGCTCACGCGTGCGCCGGGCGTCTGCGCGTTTGCCACACGCAGGCGCGAAATCTGGTCCGGCTGGGTACGCAGGTCGAGCCAGTAACGATCCGCGCGGGTCACGCGGCCGACGAGTTCGCGCGCCGCGACGACCTCGCCAGCGACGCGTACGCGTTCGAGCACCAGTACGTCGTAGGGCAGGCGGAACGTGGTGCGCTCGAGATCGAGCTGTGCTTGGCGCACGCGGTTCTCGGCCGTTGCCAGATCCGCCTCGACCTGACGCAGCTGCGGCTTGCGCAGTGCCAATGCCTGCGACGTGGCGTCGATCTGCAACGAGCCCTTGAGGCTGTCGAGCTCCTCGCGCGCAACCACGCGTCGGCCCTGTTCCAGGGTGACTGTCGCGCGCGCCTTGGCGACCTCGGCCTCGGCGGCGGCGAGGGCAATGCGGTAGTCCGCGGCGTCGATCTCGACGATGGTCTCACCGGCGACGATGCGACCGCCGGGTTCAAACTCCGGATGCAGCCGCGCGATGCGGCCGCCGACCTGCGGCCGTATCTCGAGCTCGTACGCACTGCTCACCGTGCCCGCGGCATGCAATTCGACGGCGTGTCGCTCGGCACGTGTTGCCACCACATCGACGAGCGCCTTCGGTGCAGGCGGGCGCTCGCGACTGCTCTTCGGCGCGGTTTCCAGCAGTTGCCATACGGCAAACGCAAAGCCGCCTGCAATCAGCAAGAACAGCGCCAGGCGTGCGATCACGACCCTGTTCATGCCGCCTCCGTCGCGACGGGCTCACCCAGCGCACGGTGCAGACGCACGCGCGTGCGCGCGAGTTCGGCGAGCAACGCGATGTGATCGCGTTGCTGCTGCTGCAGGCTGCGCAGTGCCTCGAGCACGGGCAGATAATCGCTGACGCCGCGCTCGAAGCGCCGCTGGGCCGCCTTGAGCAGTGCCTCGGCGGTATCGAGGCGTTGCTGCGACAGGTCGATGCGGTCGCGCACGCTCGCTTCGGCCAGCAACAGGTCGTCGGCGTCGATCACGGCGGCGATCCAGTCGTCGATCAACTGCTCGCCAGCGGCGACCAGCTCGGCCCTGCGCTGATCGGCGACGGCGAGTTTGCGGCCGCCGTCGAACAGGGTGAGGCTTGCATCCAGTGCCGCACTGATGATGGTGCTCACATCGCCCGACAGCGCGCGCGTGATCCCGCTCGCCGACAATGACAGCTGTGGCCATCGCTCGGCCAGCGCCGTGGCGAAGCGTGCATCGGCAGCGCGCAGGCGGGCGTTGGCCGCGCGCAGATCGGCGCGCCGCAGCAGCAGGTCACGTGGTTGTATCGGCGCGAAGCGGCCGTTGATGTCGGGCAGGTCATCCATGGTCAACGTCGGCTCGGGCGGCTTCTGCAGGCCGCCGATCTGGCGCACGCGGTTGTCGGCACGTCGGGCATCGAGCTCGGTCGCAGGCAGCTGCTGCCGCAGCGAGGCGAGTTGGTCGCGTTGCTGCAATACGTCGACGCTGCTCGCGAGCCCCTGGGTGAAACGCAGTTCGATCAGCGACAGCAGACGTGAGGCGAGGGCAATCTGTGCATCGAGCAACTGTCGCCGCTGGCGCGCCTCGGCACCGTCGATGACGGCGAGCAGCAGGTCGCGCGCAAGGTCGGATCTGAGCTGTGCGGTATCCGCGGCGACCGCATCATAGGTTGCACGGGCAGCATCGCGCTGCGCCGCGAGCGCGCCGCTCACGTCGATCGGCAGCTCGCCGGCGATGCCGATCGAACGGCTGGTGCTGCGTCGTTCGCCCGATACCTTCTGCACGCCGACGCTGCCGTCCACGTTCAGCGCGGGGCCGAGTTCCGCTTCGGCCTGGCGCCAGACCGCGCGTGCGGCCTCGGTTTCTGCATCGGCACGGCGCAACGCGGGATTGGCAGCGAGCACGCCATCCAGGGCGTTGGCGATGCGCGACGTGACACTGCGCTGCCACCACGCTCCCTGTGAGGGCCCCGTTTCGTCGCTATCGGGCAGGTCGATCGTGAACGCGCTGTCGCCATTGAACACTGGTGGTGCCGGGCGCTGCGGAGCACTGCCGCAGGCGACCAGCAGCGTCGAAGCAGAGAACAGGACGGGACCACGCAGCAACTCGGCGAACCTCCGGCTTATAGGCATTCTTGTTCCGTGCACTCGCTCGTCGTGACCGTGTCCGCATCACCCGCATAGGCAGATGAGGCGTCAGAAGAACAACAATTTAATGATAAATGCCGACAATGCCAGGTACAGCACCCGTCGGATCAGGCTTTCGCCATGGCTGATCGTGGTGTGCGCGCCGAGCCAGCCACCGATCGAGTTGCCCACCGCGAGTCCGACTCCGGTCCACCACAGGAGTTCCAGCTGCGATGCGAACACGAACAGGGCCACGACGGTGTAGACCAGCACGATGAACACCTTGTGCATGTTGACACGCACCAGGTCCAGACCGAGCACGCGGTGCAGGATCGGCATGAGGATGAAGCCGACACCGATCTGAATGAAGCCACCCCAAAAGCCCGCACCGACCATGAGCAGGTGCCCTGCCAGCAGGTTTTTCGCCTGGGTTTCACCACCGCTTGGCTTGATCTTGTCCTGCCCCGTAGCCATCAGCAGCATGACGCCGACCATCACGAGCGCGAGGATGCGGTCGAACCATGCGCCATCGAGGTGGACGCCGAGCGATGCGCCGCCGATTGCGCCGACGGCCGCGGCTGCGGCGAGGCTCATCCCGAGCTTGAAATCAGAATAGCCGCGGCGGCGGAACGCGGTCACCGCGGTGACGTTCTGCGCCAGGATCGCGATACGGTTGGTGCCGTTGGCGACGGGTCCGGGGATACCCATGAACAGCATCACGGGTACGGTCAGCAGCGAGCCACCGCCGGCCATGACATTGAGCCAGCCGGCGGCAATGCCAACGAGGGCCAGAACCAGGATCTGCCAAAGTTCCAAACGCGAAACCCTCTGCGCGAAATGGTGCCCCCGAGACGATTCGAACGTCCGACCTACCGCTTAGGAGGCGGTTGCTCTATCCGACTGAGCTACGGGGGCGGGAAGTGTGATGCCGGGACTGAAATGGCGCTTCGCGCCCCGACGGGAGCCGGCATTATATCAACTACGCGCACACACTGAACCGTCAGCCGGCAGGCCGCGCCGGCGCAGATGTTTGTCGCGTGACGTGTCGGACACCGGACGATCCGGCGTGATCAGGTGTTATCGAGGCCGAAGCGCTTGATCATGCGGTAGATGCTGCGCTCGCTGATGCCGAGCGTGTTGGCGACCTCGGCGCGCCGTCCCGAATACTTTTTCAACTGCAGTGCCAGGTACTCGGACTCGAGTTCATCGAGGGTCGGATCGTGGTCGAAAGACAGCGAAACGACGTTGGCTGCGCGCTGATTCGCGGAGCCGAACGCGAGATGCTCCGGACCGATGAGCGGTTTGTCACGCGACAGGATGATGGCGCGTTCGATGACATTCTTGAGCTCACGGATGTTGCCCGGCCAGTCGTAGGCGACCAGGCGTCGTCGCGCGGCATTGGTAAGGTTCTTCTCGATGCGCCGCGAAAAGCTGTGATGGTGCAGGAAGTGTTCGGCAAGCGCAGGTATATCGTCGCGACGCTCGCGCAGGGGCGGCACGAGCAGTTCGAATCCGTTCAGCCGGTAGTAGAGGTCGGCGCGGAATTCGCCGCTGTCGACCATCTCGGCGAGGTCGCGGTTGGTGGCGGCGACGACGCGCACATCGGCACGAAGGTCCTTGGTGCCGCCGAGGCGGCGGAACTGACCGGTCTCCAGGATGCGCAACAACTTGGCCTGTATCGTCGCATCGATCTCGCCGATCTCATCGAGAAACAGCGTGCCGCCTTCCGCGACTTCGATCAGTCCCTTCTTCTGCCGGTCGGCACCCGTGAACGCGCCTTTCTCGTGGCCGAACAACTCCGATTCGAACAGCTTCTCCTGCAGTGTGCAGCAGTCCACGGCGACGAAACTGTGCGTACGGCGTGGACTGTTGGTATGGATTGCCTTGGCGACGAGCTCCTTGCCGGTGCCGCTCTCACCGCGTATCAGCACGGTGATCTCGTCGGCGGCGACGTCTTCGATCAGGCGCACGACGTTTTGCAGTGCCTCGCTGTCCCCTACCATGAGCTTTTTGCGCGCGTCGCGCGCGTTGAGTTGACGCTTGCAATACTGGTTTTCGGTGCGCAGCTGCGAGGTCTCGAGCACGCGTTCTACCGTGAGCAGCAGCTCTTCGAGACCGATCGGTTTGAGCAGGTAATCGATCGCGCCGCGCTTCATCGCGTCCACGGCGTTGCGCACCGAGCCGAACGCCGTCAGTACGATCACAGGGTAATCGTCGACGAGTTCGTGCAGCAGGGCGAGGCTGTCGCCGTCAGGCAGGCGCACGTCGGTGATGATCAGGGCCGGTTCGCTGGTTGCGAGGTAGCGCCGCGCATCGGCTAAGCAGTTGACACCGGTCGGTGCATAGCCCGCCTTCTCGAGTTGACGCGTGATCACTCGATTGAGTGTCTCGTCGTCTTCGATCACGAGCATGGGTTGGTTCATGCGGGTTCCTCGGTTGCGGTCGATGCATCCGGCAGCTTGATGATGAATTCACTGCCCGAACCGGGATCACTCACGGCATCGATCCGGCCGCCGTAATTCTCGACGATGGTGCGCACGATCGAAAGGCCGAGTCCGGCACCTTTCGATCCATCGGCGCGGCGGCTGTAGAAGGGATCGAAGATGCGCGGCAGTCGTTGCGCATCAATGCCGATGCCGTTGTCGTGTACGGTGATCTCGATCGCCGTCGATGTGCGACGCGATGTCGCACGCAACGTGCCCCCGTCGGGCATCGCATGAAATGCGTTCTGCACCAGGTTCAGGATCACCATGCGCAATTCGCTGTCGCTGGCCATCACGCGCAGATCCGGTTGCAGATCGGCCGTCAGGGTCACAGCCGCCTGTTCCGCCTCCCAACGCACGAGGCTGAAAGTGTCAGAGATCACCGCCGCGACATCGACCAGCTCGAGCGTCTCGGACGCCGGCATGCCGAGGCGCAACAGGCGCTCGGTGACGGTGACACATTTGTCCATCTCGCGCTCGACGAGAGCGAGGTACTCGATGGTTTCCCGATCGGCGTCGTCGACACCCTGGCGCAGGGCATCGAGTGCCAGGCGAACCGACGTCAGGGGGTTGTAGATCTCGTGCGCGACGCCGGTCGCGAGCTTGCCGAGTTCAGACAGCTTGTGCTCGTGCGAGTACTTAATCTGTCGTGAAAGGTCACGAATCGATTCCACCGCCAGCGTCTGCTGCTGGCCGTCGACGATCGCGTGCATGGGGGCGGCATAGATCTCGACATCGGTCACCTGGCCGGCGATGCCATGATGCCGATGCAGTGCCTTGACCGGCTGCGCATTGACGGCAATCTCGTGCACCGGGCAGGTGACCAGCGTGGCCGGGCAGGGTGTCGTGCAGTTGTGAGAAACGCCGTGGCAGGTATCGCCGACACCATCGGCCTCGCCCAGGCCCAGTTGTTCGCGGTAGGCACGATTGGTCAGCAGGACACGGTAAGTCGGTGTGATCACACGTACGCCATCGGGTATGGCATCGATCAGGGACTGCAGGAACCGGCGTTGTTGTTCCGCCTCGTCGATGCGCTCCTGCAGTTGGTCGGCCATCAGATTGAACGTGCCACCGAGTTGCGCAAGCTCATCGTCACCACGCAGTGCAGCGCGCACATCGAGCTCGCCTTGCGCGAGGGCGCGGCTGGTGCGCGTGAGATGGTCGACCGGGGCGATCACGTGGCGACGAATGAACCACCAGCCTCCCGCGAGGTTGAGCAACACGATCGTTGCACCTGCCCCCATCAGCAGCAGTGTCGTGCGACTGGCTTTGCGACGGATGGGTGCGGCGTCGTAGTCCACGTACAGCACGCCGTTGATCGGATGTTGCTCCGCGGGTCCATGGCATTCCTTGCACGGCGCACGATTCGGTACGGGGTTGACACTGCGCAGGATTTCGCCGCCTTGCGGGTTGCTGACGAACTCTGTGTACGCGGCGTGCCGCTGGGTGGGTGGTGCCTGTTCGTGCCCGAGCATGTCGGGCTTGCTGGCAAAGCGTATTTCGCCTCGCGGATTGGCAATGAAGACGGCTTCGATGCCGGGTTGTGTGCCCAGATGTTCGACGATCACCCGTAGCCCCTCGAGATCACGTTTGAGCATCGCGTTTTCGAGCGACGTCTGCAGCAGTTGGTTGACCTGCACTGCAGTGGCGCTGCGTTCGCTGGCCAATTCAGCGCGATAGAGCGCGAGGAACAACACCAGGAAGACCAGCGAACTGGCTAACAGTCCGCTCGCCGTTCCGACGGCGAATTTCCGGCTGAGCCTGGAGGAAAGCCATTGCACGCGATGTGATCTCCACACAGTGTCTGTCGCTCCGCGATGACCCTGTGGCCGGCTGGGCAGCAGACTTTTATCGAGAATTCTAAAGAAGCGCCCAGACATTTCTCTGACAATTTGTCAGAGCGCGTTGCGTAGCGTGCTGCCGTTCACGCGGCCTCAACGCGCTATCGCGGCGGTGATACCGGTGTTTGGTGCACCGACGCACACGGTGGCTCGCAATTTGCCTCTCGCCGATTTGGGTGAAGACAGGAGGGGGGAAGACGCATGTCATGGGTAAGCAAAGGGCTGTGGTTCGTCGTGTGGATGGGAATGTCGTTACCAAGCAGCGCGGCCGGCGATGAACCGCCAACGCATACAGCGTCGGATGCGCCGGCAGCGAAACAGCTCGAGGCGGCACTGGCGGCGCAGGGTTGGACGGTGACGACGGGCACGGAGGGTGAGCGCTATTACTGGCCACCGCCGACCAATGGCAAAGCAGCGGAGCGGTCGCTGGCCGATCAGCTACGCAGGCAACTCGAGATACGCGGTTGGGAGCGCGTCGAAGGTCCCGATGGCGGCCTCGTCTTCCGTCTGCCCCATGCGGCTGTCGCGACCGCACCGGCGCAGACGGATCTTTCAGAACAGCTGCGCGCGCAGTTGGAGGCGCTCGGTTGGACGGCATCCGAGGCGGGTGATGGCAGCGTCGACTATCGGCCACCGCCGCCGCGCGAGGCGCCGGCGACATCGATGCGTCTTGCCGATGATCTGCGGGCGCAACTCGAAGCGGCGGGTTGGACGTGTGAGCGTCAAGCCGACGGTACCTTGATCTTGCGGCGTCCGACGCCCGCAGGCGCAGTGCCGGCGGCCGACGATGATCTGGCCGCGCAGCTCCGTGCACAGTTGAAAGCGCGCGGGTGGATCGAGCAACCGGGAGAGGAGGGTGATGTGTTCTTTCGGCGGCCGGACGACGCGGCACGCCTTCAGCCGCCGGTTCTGCCGCCGGCCGACATTGCCACGGATCTGCGCCGACAACTCCAGTCGCAAGGTTGGCGGCGCAGCCAGGGCGCGGATGGCAGCCAGATCTACCGGTGGTCGCCTGATTGGCAGAGCACGCAGCCGGCACTTGCACCACGCACGCCAGCGGCGGCGTCGCGCGATGGTTCGCCAGGCGCGCTGCCTTCGGCCGACGGGGCGACACCAGTGCAGGGGCCGGCTGTGGATGCGCCGTCGTCTGGATCCTCAGTGGGCGAAATGCCGAACGGTCCGGACGAACCGTCCGCGCCGGCGGCTGCCCCCGGCCCGGCAAGTTCGCGTGACACGGACGACGTGCGTGGCGTGACCGATGTGCAGAAGCCGTCATCCGCACAGCATCGGGCCGTGGGGGAGGATGCGCACGTTGCGGGATTGGGCGACAGAGCATCCGGGCGGGTGGATGCCGCACCTGCCGATCGTCGGTCGGCGGTGCGCAGCGCGGGAGTGCCCTTATACGCTCCCCACTGGACACCCCGGCCGATGCCGCCCTATTCACGCAGCACGTATCCGTCCCCGCCATACCCGCCGCCGGCACGTTATCCACCATACCGCGGCGGCTACGCGACCCCCTGGGGTGTGCCGCCGAGCTACGGCTACCGCTGACGTCAGATTATGGGCTGGTAGGCGATCGGACGGTTGTGCAAGGCAATCGTACGAGCATCGTGCTGATGGTCCGAACGACTCTGCCCACTGCGCCGGTGAACGACCGTCTCGCTGGCGACGGTCGCCGACCTGACGAACTGGCAGATCGCGTCAGCCACTATCCTGTAACCCCGGCCGTCTCGCACTGATCCATTCGCATCACGTTGAAGTAAAAGAAGTTCTTTTTTCGGCAGGTCGGTTCGCCGCGGGGTCTTGTCCGGTGTGGCCGCGTACACCACGTCGTCATGTGCCGCCGCACGCCTGCCAATCCGTCAGTTCGTGCCGTCCGGGCGTTGGTCGCAGATCTTGCCAGATTCCTAAAAAGTCAATCAATTCAATTACAAGCACCACGTGGCACGGAGGTTGCGCTGACGCACGTGCCGGCCGCGGTTGCACACCGAACCGTTCACCGGCATCGACGCTCACGCGGGCCAAGGGGAGAGGTCAATGACGCGCTCGACAACGGTATGCCTGGCGGCATTCGTAGCACTGGTACTCGTCGTCACGGCGACGGCAGCGGACTACCCGCTTGCCGGGACCCAGCCATCAATGCGTCCGGCCGGGGCGCCACACATCACGGCGACTGACCACGCGGGAG
>JAGRHA010000508.1 GCA_020445205.1 Gammaproteobacteria bacterium | reverse complement strand
CGTTACCCCGAGGCCAAGGATGGTCAACGGCACGAACGCCGCAGGAAATAACCACAGAAAGATATTGTTCTTGAGTTGCATTGCGCGACCGACCCAGACTGCCGAGGCGTGATGAGCCGATGTTCTCGATGACAGCTATCTCGCAGAGTCTAGACGCTGGATGCACGCACTGGCTGCCGATGTCGATGCTGCAGCCCTAGCGCGCGGAGAAACCGTGTTGCGCACACATGCCCGCGGCCCGTGCGGCGGGACCGTGGGACGGCGTCTCGATTCTTCCGCACAGGTGGCGTCAGGGACCGTGGCGTAGTGAACCGGGACGACCGGACCGCACCGCACCGGACGCATCGCCCACCTGCACACGCGAATCGTGACCATGCCGTTTGGTGGACGCCGTGGCGAAGGCGCCGTCAGCGAGCCGCGGCAGGGTCACGCAGATACGACGGCAGGCAGCAAAGGGTGGCACGCAGGTCGGGGAACATCTTCGTGTCATGCAGGCGTCTGGATCGACACCAATACAAGGGAATCCTGCGGTCGACAACGCAACGTCTCGCCACGCCGAACACGGTTATCGGGGCGAAGGTACCTCGTGCGCAGTAACGGGATCGACCCGGCGTCGCGAGATCACAGCGCGTCGTCAGCGCAGCGGTCCGTCACCCTCATCGGCGACACGAGGACAGCGGCGGCGGCAGCACCGCCACGCACATTACCCGGCCCGGCGCAACGGCATATCGGCGACACCCAGGCCGAGTTCGTCGCCGCGTGCATCCTGCCACCGCAACAGCTCGAGCGATCCGTCGAAGTGCTCCACGACCGCGGTATGACTTTCCACCCAGTCGCCGCAGTTCACATAACGGACACCATCGATGTCGCGGATTTCGGCATGATGGATATGGCCGCAGATCACGCCATCGACACCACGTCGACGTGCATCACGCGCCACGGCCTCTTCGAAGCCCGTGATATAGCTCACGGCGTTCTTGACCTTGCGTTTCAGGAATCCCGCCAGCGACCAGTAACCGAGGCCGAACTGACGGCGCACGACATTGAGGTAGCGATTGCTCGCCAGCAGCAGATCGTAAGCATGACTGCCGAGCCGTGCGAGCCACGGGTGACAGGTGACGACGGCATCGTACTCGTCGCCGTGAACGACCAGGTAACGCAGACCTTCGCGTGTGGTGTGAATCGCGTGCTCGACGATCTCGACATTGCCGAACCGCGAGCCGACGTGATCACGAAACACCTCATCGTGGTTGCCGGGCACGAACACCACGCGCGTGCCGTGTTTCGCCTTGCCGAGCACCGTGCGCACGACGTTGTTGTGTTCCTGTGGCCAATAGATGCCTTTCTTCATATCCCACACATCGATGATGTCGCCGACGAGGTACAAGTGCTCGCATTCGGCCGCATGCAGGAATTCGAGCAGCAGTTCGGCGCGACAACCACGAAAGCCGAGATGGACGTCGGATATCCAGATCGTACGTACACGCAACGGCCGCAGGGTGCTGAGATTGTTCATTGCTGATCACCGTCATTGGCTTGCTAGACGCGATCAGTGTCTTATCCGCACGTGTCGGCTGCGTTACCTGCAGATGACGCTCATGTAACGCCTCACTGTGTGACGCTGGCGCCGGATGGACGTTGCCGTGCGTGGCGCAGCCGTATGACCGCACCTGAGGAGGCCTCTAACGTCGTTCGCGTTCTGTTCCGTGCCGGCGGGTACGCAACGCACGATATGGCGAAATCACGCCGATTCCGACTTGCCTTCGCCGTCGGCATGGGCCCGCAGGCGCGAGAGATAAGCGATAACTTCCTGGGAGATCGCGATGAACATCTTCTGCGATGCGACCGCCTCGTTTTCATTCCCCGATTGCAGGGCAGAGATCAATTCGCCCGCCATGGCGTGAAACGTCTTGTGACTCTGCTTGAGCTGCTCGAATTCGGCATGTTCCCGGTACCTCACCGATTCGTCGGATTCCAACCACCGACCCAGTTCACAGCGATCATGCTGTGACACCGCCTCGATCTCGTCGTCCCCGACCGCTTCGTTGCCGAGGAGGGCAACGATCGATTCGATCCATTCGAGGTGCTTCAAGATTTCCTGGTCGATGTTCAACTCATGCTCCTGCGGCACGTCGCCGCCACTCGCGGAGACGACATTATCATGCACCACAATTGGCCCAATAAGCATTACGTAGAGCGCTCAAAGAGGAAATATTTTTTGGCGCCCGAGGGATCGGGGCGCGGCGTGAGCTCAGGCGTCGTGACCCGCCGCCATCGCCGCGATGCGTTGCAGCGTGGCTTCGACCTTGTCGGCGGTGATCGGAAACGGAATCTTCGCGAACAGCGGAAAACGCGCCTCGAGCAGCGCCAGCTTTTGCGCCTGTTCCTGCAGGTAGAACACGACCACTTTGACATGCGGTTGCTTCTGCAGCACCGCCATGAGGGTTTCGAGATTCGACGTACGGTCGCGGAAATCCGACTAGAAGATGTACTCGGCCACGATCACGTCAGGGATCGTCTTCTTCAAATAGCTGCGCGCCTTGCGCTGCGAGTTGACGACATCGACTTCGAAGCCGAGCCGCTGGTACAACGGCAGCAGGTTCGGGTAGCCACCGAGCTCGATGATGGCGAGAAGCCTCACGTCTCGCCGCGACTAACGGAAAACGACCCAGGTCGTCGCGATGTACTTGACGCCTTCGAGTAACCTCGCGGCGCGATGCTCGTGGGTCCAGAATGGCGGAAACACGATCATCTTGCCCTGCTCCGGCTTGACCGCGATGTCCTGGTACAGGAACTCGGTCTCGCCGCCCGGCCCCGGCACGTCGTTGAGGTACCACAGCACGACGAGCTGGCGTTGACTGAACTCGTGGCTGCCACCATCGATGTGCCAATGGTAGAACTCGCCCGGCAGGTAACGCTGTATCTGGTAGCCCATGTCCTTGAAAGGGCCCTTGAAGAACGGAAAGGTTTCGCGCAGCTCGGCCAGCGCGGCGCCGACACAGCGGAAGAACAGCTGGTCGACATCCTTCCACTCCTCGCGTCCGCTCACCACGAGATCCATGGTGCGTTTGATTTCGTTGTCGAGGCCCTGCAACTGGCCGATGCGCCCCGCATTCTGTTGCTCCGGATGTGCCTCGAAGCGCCGGATCATCTCGTCGCACCAATCCGCAGGGATCGTGTTCGGCCGCTCGAAGATGAAGCTCCCCGGCTTTACCTCGCGAAAGCTGGGCAGGGGTTTGACGGTGCGTTCGATCGGAAACGGATTGGACATGCGTGGACGGCTCGCTCGGGTTCGCGTCGCGCCATTATCGGTGCAGCCGGCAGCGACGGCAAAAGGCGTGGATCAAAGTGTCGCCGCTTCGACGGCCGCGGCGATCGGGCGTGCTGCCGCAACGCCGTGTTCACGGTGCAGCGCCAGCATTTGCAGCGCCAGCGCATGCCAGTGGCCGCGCCCCTGTTGCGCCAGGGTGCCGAGGACGTGCAGCTCGCCACTGTCGAGCCAATGCCGGTACGCCCTTTCCAGGGCCGGGAACAGCTGTTTGCGCATCGCACCCAGGTTCGCCATGAACAGGTGCAACGAGGCATCTCGCCCATCGTCGATCAACATCGGCAGGGTATGGATGCAGTCGGCGAGGTGGTCACGGACCGCGCGCGCCATGAGCTCGGCGGGCGTCAGCGTCAGGTCGAGCAACATTTCGTCCCAGGCTTCGCCGAGCGCCAGCCCGACGTCGTATTCACCGCGCTCATGCGCCTCGACGACGGCCATTTCGTTGCGAGTCATGCGGTCGAGCGCGTCGTCGAGTGCACTGTCGAACGGATAGCAGGCTACGGCGTGTGCCATCGCGCCGGGGGGGCGGTTCCATAGCCAGGATTCGTACTTCTCCCACAGAAAGCGGCGCAACGATTCGCGGCGCAGAAAGATCGTTGCACCACGCGTCATTGCCGGCGGTGCATTCAGACAACGTGCGAGTTCACGGCCGCTGATGCGCAGCACGAAACCGTCGCTGGCACACTGTTCGCTCTCCAGTTCGGCGAGAAAAAAGTGCGGCCGCGCACCATGAACCAGACCGGCGCTGTACACCAACCCACGCTCGCGCAGCACGGCGTTGACGGCTTCGGCGTCGAACGGGTCGAGTTCGTCACCCTGCCAGGGCAGACCGCGAAATTCCGCATCCTCCAGCGAACCGAGCCGGGCCTCGCGCGCGCTCAACCAGTCACCGACGTCGTCCTTGGCCAACGGCGCGTCAAAGCCAAGACCCTGCTGCCAGCGGTACAATTCCCGCATCTTCAGCAGGTAGGTGCACATGCCATAGTCGGCACCATGGCGTGCATCGACGATGTCACAGTTGTGCTGCACCGCTTCGATCAGTGCCTGCATCTTTCCTCCGCCGCAACGTGGAACATGGGCCACTATTCCGAGTAAAATACTCGACTATCCCCGAGCGGCCAATCGCAAATTCCCGCAGAATCGGCACCCGGAATCGCAGCCGGTTGGCGTCTTTCGACGACAAACCGGGATGCGACGACCGCGATCGGCACCTCGGATGTCCTTTCGGGTCCGCGTGCCCGGATTGAAAGCCTTACGGAGCAGGATCATGGCGCTCAGAATCAAGAGCCGCTGGCACAACGACGACAACGAACGCTCGCTCGACGAGATCGCAGGAGCACTCGCGTTCATCAGCTGGCGCATCGCCAAAGACAAGGCGATCAACCTGCATGGCCAGGACTTCGTCTACGAAGACGACGAACAGCGCTTCGCGGTGAT
>JAGRHA010000507.1 GCA_020445205.1 Gammaproteobacteria bacterium | reverse complement strand
GTGGCATCGTTGCAGGAGGAGCTGGACAACCGAGCCCGTGGATCAAATGTCTATCGGCTTCGTCGCAAAGCCGGCTGACGGCTTGTCGCGACACGCGGCGCCATGCCACCGCTTGATGTCGGGACGCGTCGGGGTCTGCGATCGGTGTCGACTCGGTTGATGCTACGCGCACGGTCGGCCACCCTCGCACTAGCGAGCCACGCGCTCACGCCGGCGCCTCACCCTTCGATCGTGACACGGCGTTGCGGAGCGACAGCGTCGCGCACGGCGCTTTCGTCGCGGAACATCGTCGAGCACAGCTGGCAAACACATTATCGATAACTGGCGAAGCCACTTGTCGCGCGCATCCGTCGCGCACGGGTGGCCGGTGGGCTCAGCCACGAACGAGCCATCACGCAACCTCGGCGGCCGTGTTCAGCCAGTGCCGCCGTTCGCGCACCATCTGAGCCACTCACCTCGTGAACACGGTTGCGACCACTTGCTTGGTCCATCGCGAGCGCATTGTGCGCTGGCGGCAAGGTCTACACGCCGCCCAACGCGTCTGTACGATGCGCAGCCTGAACGCGAAGAACCCAGCAACAGCGGGGGTGCGGACTCACGCGCCAGCGCGAATCGGTGACGTGACCTATTTACGCCGCATACATGGCCGATTTGCAGCGTCATGTGGCCGAAAGCAAACCGGGAATATCGCTTACCTTCCGGCCACGGCCGCAGGGATTGTGAACCCGGCCACGCTTTCGGCATCGCCTGTGTGCACCTGTGCGCGCGTTCTCATCAGCTGATCGGTGCAACCAACACGCGGTGATCGCCAGCGCACGCGCGCATTCGCTGCAGCCCGTTGGCATCGTAGTGAGACGAGATGAGGGCAGCCGACACACCGGCCGACATTCCGGTATGGCACACCTGTTGCTCTTTCCCCAATCGAGTGCGCGATAGCTTCGATGGTCGCGCAGTTCACACTGCATAGTTCTCAATGAGAGGTGGAAAGATGAATACGAACAAGAAACTGACGGCTGCCGCGATCGCGACGATTCTGGCCGGTGGCGTATCGGCCGGCGATTACTCGCAGGCGGTATCGACCGAGCATTCGACGAATGCGACAGAGACCACGACGATTTCCGTCGACGCACCCCAGCAGAAGATGTTGGCGTGGTACGACGGCAAGCAAGTGGAAGAAATCGAAGGCATGGATGTCGAACTGCCGGGTGACAACGACATCGGCGAAGTCGAAGACGTGGTTCAGGACAACCAGGGCAGGCTTTACGCCGTCGTATCGGTTGGTGGTTTCCTCGACATTGGTGACAAGGACGTCGCCATGCCGCTCGACGATCTGCGCCTCGAGGAAAACGACCTCGTCGTGCCTGCGAACACCACGGTGGAGTCGCTCAAGGAGGCCCCGATCTACGTTGAAGGCTCGTATGCCAATCTCGACGACGATTACCGCCTCAAGACCGCCATGTCCAACACGCACGAGGTCTCCGTATCGGAGCAGAAGCTGACCACCAACAGTGAGACGGCAGAAATCAGTATCGAAGGTGGAGCGGCCGTGACGAGCAGCGCGTATTTCTCGCGTATCGATCTCGACAACGATGGCACGATCAGCGAAGTCGAGGCGGTCAGCGAACCGAGCCTCAAAGCCGACTGGACCGCAACGGACATCAACAATGATGGCATGATCGACCGCGCGGAATTCAGTGCGTTCGAGATCCAGCAGTCCGGCAAGTAAGCCGGCCGTCGGCCGAAGTCGAACTCCGGAACCGTCTGCGCCTGTCGGGCGCACGGTTCCGGAAATCATCGATTCGGGAGTGGGGAACGCGAGACGACGGCATGCCGGGGATGCTCAGGCACTTGGCCGGCCAAGCCGCATATCGCAACATCGACGGCAGCGCTGCTGCGCGCCGACGGCCGATGACGGCGAATGTCGCGCGCGTCACTTTCGGCATCGCTCCTGGTTCACCCACCGTCTTGCGCGTCCCGCCGCCGCTCACGGTGGACGGCTGCATACGAACATGCACGACCCGCCCATCGCCGCGACGCGGCAGTAGCCAGTCGTCTACATGGCATCGACGAGGAAGTCCCCCAGCTTCATGTCGGTCGCAAGGATGTGAGCGACCAACCAGTGCTCGAGGAACTCGATGTCGTCATCGCTCGCCACCCTGCCCGCTGCGATGAAGTT
>JAGRHA010000068.1 GCA_020445205.1 Gammaproteobacteria bacterium | reverse complement strand
GACGTCGATGCGGCCCTCGCCGCGCAGGGCAAACAGTTGTTTGCCGACAACTGCGACCGCTGCCACTCGGATGGCGGGACGATCGCGGAGGACGATTCCAGTCTGCTCGCAGGCCAGGGCAAACCGTATCTGCAAAAACAGTTCGAGAACTTCACCAGCGGTGCGCGCCAGATGCCGAAGAAGATGGCGAAGCGTTTCGAGAAACTCGACGACGCCGGTAAGGCCGCCGTCATCGAATACCTCGCCGGCGGCGCGAAATAGCGGCCAACACTATCTGATAACTCGCCGGGCACCGCGTGCCCGTGCACAACGTGAAATATCGGACCCCGCGCACGGGGTCCGCATGACCCAGCTCCTCTTCACTAAGGCGGCAGCGCCGACGCGGCGGAATTCGCCCGGCCCCCGCCCGCCCGGATCGCGGCGATTGTCTGCAACACAGCAGCGACCGGCATCCATGCCGACATCGTGAGCAAGCGCTGACCACACACGCCATCAGCCACGAGGCGAACCGCTACCCCGCCAAACGCGACCCACCCCTCCTGTGGCCGGGAAAACCGCACAACGGCGGCTTATACTCCGCCCAGCGACATGAACAAACTTCGTATGCAACTGTGTTCTGCGGCTGCCGCAGCCGTGTCGACCGACGCACGACCGACGAGGCACGGCATCGGCCCTGTCTGCGTCCGGCTCGCGTTCGCCGCAGCATTGGCGTTCACCTGCAGCCAGCACGCCGGTGGCGTTGTCCACGGTGCTGACGGCGGCGCCCTGAACAGTACGCTCACGGCCAGTGAAGCGGGGTACGACGACGAGCGCCTACACGCGGTGATCGACGCCATAGGCGAAATGCAGGGTGTGCAGGGGCTGCTCGTGTTACGTCGCGGCTTCCTCGTCGCCGAACGCTACTGGCGTGGTGGCGCGAGCGATCTGCCATACAACCTCGGATCGGCGTCGAACGCCGTCATCTCCACGCTCGTCGGTATCGCCATCGAGCGTGGCGACTTCGGCCTCGACGATGCCGTCGTCGAGCTGTTGCCGCAACTTGCTGCGATCGATGACACGGCGAAACGAAGCATTACCGTGCGTCACCTGCTGACGATGACATCCGGGTTGCCGCTGCGCCGCGACGAAACCTACGACGACTGGGTGGCACAGGCCGATTGGGTTGCCGCCGCTTTCGATGGCCCGCTGCAATCCGCACCCGGCGCCCGGTATGAAGACAACATCGTCAATGCCCATCTGCTGTCGGCAGTCATCAGTACCACGAGTGGCATGGACACGCGCCAATTCGCGCAGAAACATCTCTTCGACGCCATCGGCGTGCAGATTCGCGATTGGCTCACCGATCCCAACGACATTCCTGTAGGCGGCAACGAGTTGTGGCTGCTGCCAAGTGATGCAGCGAAGTTCGGTGCACTCATGCTCGCTAATGGCCAATGGGGCGAACGTCAGGTGATTCCGACACGCTGGCTGGCCACCGCCCTGGCACCGCTGACACGATCATCCGCCGCAGTATGGAACGGCCATGGCTACCTGTGGCAGTCGACAACGGGTGATGACGCTTTTGCCGCCGTCGGCGACGATGGCCAACTCATCCTGATGTCGCCCGGCGACGACGTGGTGATCGTCGTCACCACGACACCGACGCGCAAGGGCGACGGCTGGGACAAGGAGCTGTTCGGTCACCTGCGTACGGATCTCCGCAACAGCCTGGTCGACCCTGCGATACCACACAGCGCGGTCGCCGTGGCCGGTATCAATCTGCGCTCGTCGCCGGCGCGCGGCGCGAACGTGATCGATGTCGTACCCGAGGGCACGGCAATCGCCTGGTTCGAAAGCCGTGGTGACTGGCTGCACATCGTGTCCAACCGGCGCCGCGGCTGGGTTCATGGCGACTATGTCAAGACCATCGAGCCACCAGCGCCCCCGCAAACCGTGGCGGTTGCCGACCATCGCATTCCCGAAACCTCGACCACGGCCGAGGCAGTAGCACTACAAGCGCAGACACCAGCGCCTTCGCCCGCGCGCGTGACCATCGAGCGCGACAAGGTCGACCAGCTGCAGGCCCAGGTCGTCGCGCTCGACGCGTTCGCCAGCTCGCCGCCACCGTTGCCACGTTACCGTGTCAACAACACGGTCAACTTCCGCCAACGTCCGTCGCTATCCGGCGGCGTGATCGGGCGTCTGTCACCGAACACAGAGTTCGATGCGCTGGAGCGTGCCGACGACTGGATCCTGGCCGAAGTCGACGGCAAGCGTGGCTGGGTGCACGGTGATGTCGCCGAGGTTGTTGAGCGTGCACCACTCAAAGCGCGTCAACAACGACTCGCCACGGAGATCGCCGCCCTTCTGAGCAGTGTGGCGTCGCTTGCCCGCAACGACGAACAAACCCAGCAGGACACAACGCCAGTCGATGAGGACGATGCGAACGTCACCGCAGAGGCGACACTGCAACGCCTGCAGGACGAGCGCGACGCTGCGCGACGTGAACTCGAAGTATTGCGCGAACTGCAGCAGATCGGATTCGGCAAGTCATCCGATCCGGCGGCCGGGAGCGTGCCGTCTGCAACGGCGGGCCAGCGCGATGAAGAGGTCCAACAACTACAACAAGCGTTGACCGACGCCGGTGAGCGGCAATCGACCCTGGCCGCGGAGATCCAGCGTCTGGCTGCCGAAAAGCAACGCCTGCAGGACAGCGTCGATCTGGTCAACCAACTCGAACGCAAGCGACGCGAAAAGTTTGCCCAGGATCAGCAACAACTCGCCTCACTCGAAGAAGACGTCGCACTCGCCATGCAACAACTGCAGTTCTTCGAACAACGCGCCGAGCAATTCCGCACAAGCAAAGACGATCTCGCGGCCAAGCTCGATATTGCCGAGCTGCGCCAGCGCGAACTGCAACAGGCATTGCTGGCACGCGAACAGGCGAATGCGACGCAGGCCAGGGAACTCGCGGTCATGCAGCAGGCGACGCGTGATCTCGAGGCACGGCTCGCCGCCACCAGCGGGCGCAACGCGGGACTCAGCGATGAGCTGCAGGCAAACATCGCCCGCGACCGCGAGCAACGCGAACAGCTGCAGGCGCTGCGCGGCGAAAACGGACGCCTGTCCACTGAGTTGCTCGCTTTGCGGCAGCGTCTCGGGGAAGTCGAAACGCGGGCCGCGGCCGTCCAAACCGAGAAGCCGGCCACCGACGAGCATGCGGCACACCGCGAAGCCGAACGCAGACAGTCTGTGGAGGCCATTGCAGACTTGCAGGCACGCAACGCTGAGCTGCAGAAACAACTGGCGACAGCGAACGAGCAGCTGGCCGAACGCGACCGCGCGGACATCGCACAGCAACGCGAAAAAGATGCGCAGGCGACCCAGCAGGCCACCGCTGAGATCGCTGCATTGAAATCACAGCTCGAAAAAAGTGTTGCCGCACGTCAGAGCCTGCAGGGACAACTTGAGGACGCGCGCAGCGAGTTCGCCGCCACGCTGGCCAAGGAACAACAACAGAACGCGGCGTTGCGTGAGCGCTTCTCGACCCTGCAGGCGAGCGTCGACGAACTCACACAGGAACGTGACGACGCACAGCGCGAGAGGGATGACGGCAACAGCAGGATGATGGCAATCGACAATCGACTGACCGACAGCAGCGAGCAGTTGACGTTGATGCGCGCGCGGTTGGCGGAAACGGAAGCCTCGCGCGATGCCGCGCAGAGTCTGAGTTTCGCGCTGTGGACGCTGCAAGGCCAGTTACTCGATCGAAGCGACGCGCTGGAGAGCCGGCGAGTCCAAGCTGAGGAACACGCCGCGGCGGCAGAGAACCGCATCACGGCGCTCAGCGAGGCGCTCACGTTGCGCGAGAAAGAACTCGACGAGCAGCGCCAGACTGTCGCCGACTACGCCACGAATGAAACGGCAAAGTCGCAGCAGCTCGGCGAGCTCCAACAGCAATTCACCGATACCGAGCAACGCCTTGCCGCGCTGGTGACCGATGCCGACGCACTGGCGGCAAAGACCGCGGCCACCGAACAATCGCTGCGTGAAGCCCGGCAGGAGAATACACGGCTGCAGTCCGCACTCGATGAGCGTGAGGCCGCAGACCAAGTACGCATGACGTCGTTGAGCGACCTGCAGCAGACACTGCAGCAGCGCGAGCTCACGATCACCGCGCTACGCACAGACCTTGCCGAGGCACACAGGCTGCTCGAGACGCAGATCGAACAGCGCGAGACGTCAGAGCGCACGCGCACCGAACAGCTTGCTGCGATAGAAGAATTGCGCCGCACGCTGGCTGCGGCGGAAACGCGACAACAGGGCGCCGAGCAGCGGGAGCAAGACCTGCTGACACAACTCGACACGATACGGGCGCAACTCAAGGCAGCGCTCGAACAACGCGATGCCTCCGATCAGACGGTCGTGGAGCATCGCGCTGCGATCGAAGAACTACGTGCAACGCTGACGTCCGCGGAAGCGGAACAGCGCGGCACTCAGCAACGTGAACAAGACCTGCAGGCACAACTCGAGGCGGCGCAAACTCAGCTGAAGACGCAGACTGAGCGTCACGCTACGACGGCACAGACCATTGCCGAGCATCGTGCATCGCTTGAAGAGCTACGTGTCGCACTGGCGTCGGCCCAAGCGCAACAGCGAGCCGACGACGAGCGACAGCAGGATCTGCTGTCGCAACTCGTCGAGGCGAAATCTGCGTATGCAAATCTGCGTGCGACTGCCGAAGACCGTGACACCCTGGTTTCTGCGCTACGCGACGACGCCGCACAGGCGAAACGGGAAGCCGCCGCGTCGGTGGCGCGCCTCGAGCAAACGCTCGACGCCCACGCGCAGCAGCAACAGACAACGGCGAAACGCGCGCGCGAGCTTCAAGCGGCGAACCAGGATCTCACGGCGCAACTCGCACGCGCGCGCGATGATGAAGTCGAACTGCGCGCAGCGCTGGAGGCCAGGAGCGCGAAAATCGCCGAACTCGAATCTGCACTCAGCCGGCAACGCCAGCAGGGCGATGCGCTGGCGCAACGATTGTCCGACCAGGATGAGCGGAAAACCGCAAGCACCGATGAACTGCGAGCGGCAAACGCGCTGATCGCATCCCTGCAGAAGCAGCTAGACGAGCGAACAGCGGCGCTCAGTTCACTCGAGAAAAAGAGCCGCACTGCGCTTGCCGACCGGCGTAGCGAGTTGATCGAGGCGCGTGAACGGCTCGCGAAAGTGCAGGATGCCCATGCAGCGCAAAAGACCCGCTATGCCGATCAGGACGCACACGTGCGTCGCCTCGAGTCGGCACTGCAAGACGAACGCACGTCGAATGAAGCGCTGCAAGAACGCCTGCGCGCACTCGAGGACGACCTCACGGCGCAGAACGTCGAATTGACGGCCTATCGCACCGTCGACAAGCATCTGAAATCGACGCTCGCGCAGGTCAGCGAACTGCAACGTGCCGCCGACGTGCGTGAGGAAAACACCCAGGCGCTGATTGCCGACGTCGACCGCCTGCAGTCGGCCGAGGAACGCCGGCAGCGGCAGATCCGAGAACTTACCGAGCGCAAT
>JAGRHA010000506.1 GCA_020445205.1 Gammaproteobacteria bacterium | reverse complement strand
CCTGACCTGGTGCCGCGACGCCGGCATCGCCGAGTTTCCGATGACCTGGCAGGAGGCGCTCGCGTGGATCGCACGGCAGAACGAACAGGCGTTGTACGGACACCGTGACTGGCGGCTGCCGAACCGGCGCGAGCTGCGCAGCCTCATCAGCCACCAGACTCGACGCCCCGCCCTGCCCGACGACCATCCGTTCGACGGCGTGTTCTGCGGCTGGTACTGGACCAGCACTTCCGCGGCGATCAGCCCGTCGCACGCCTGGTATGTCGACATGGACGGTGGCCGCATGTTCTACGGCGGCAAGGACCAGTCGTACATGGTGTGGCCCGTGCGCGGCAACCCGGCGCCCTGGCTGGCGGCGACAGGACAGGAACGGTGTTTCGATGACGCGGGGTCGCCGCTGCCCTGTGATGGCAGTGGTCAGGATGGTGAACGACAGATCGGTGCCCGGCTCCCCCAGTCCCGCTTCACCACAGCGGGCGATGGCATCCGCGACGATCTCACGGGACTCATCTGGTATCACGACGCCAATCTCACGCACGGCGGTGTCGACTGGCAGTCGGCGCTCGACGCCATCGCCGCACTCAACGACCGCGCGCGGGAAGACGTCGCATGGCGCCTGCCGAACATCAACGAGCTGGAATCGCTCGTCGATTGTTCACGCCATTCCCCGGCGCTGGCCGACGGCCACGGCTTCGCCAACCTCGGCGACACCTACTGGTCCGCGACCACGAGCATGTACGAGCCCACCTGGGCATGGGCCCTGTACCTGAACAAGGTCGCCGTCGGCGTGGGCGAGAAAACACAGGCTCGTTTTCGCGTCTGGGCGGTACGGAGTGGATGAGCCGGGCCGTGCGCCTGGCACCCCTCACGCTGTTCGCCGCGCGGCCCTATGCCTGTTCGCGGCCAGGCCCGCAGCGGTCACCGGGACGACAGTTGGACCGATACTGCCCGAATTTTGTTGGCAGAGACCCAACTGAATCCGAGAAATGATGCGTGCAGAAGCGCTATCGCCGTGAGCCGGGGCATCGAGATGGCGTGCCGCGGCCACATAAGCGCATTCATTTCCACTGCATAATCAGAAGGTTATATCACGCATGCCTTACAGCGCGCGGGTTTTGGCACAGCAAGTGCTTTCAATCTTGTAAAGCAGCACACGACCCGTTGCAGACGGCAACACGACGCACACACGATTTTTTGGAGATTGAACCATGGCTACGTTGAAGGTACTCGACCTTTCAACCGAGACCCCACTCGACCGCCGCACCCTGAAGCATCTGCGCGGCGGCATGAGTTTCGGTTGGATCCGACCCTACCAGGAGCCGACAGCCGCACCGCCGTTCGGCATCTTCATCAACGAGCTCAATGTGTACAACATCCTGCTCGCGAACCCGGTGTTCAACTCGGTGAATCAGGTCGCGTACAACTTCATCGACGCGAGCGGCAACACCGACTCGGACATTCAGATCGCCGTGAACCAGGGCCAGAAAGGGTTCGCCGGCTGATACGACCGCAGCGCACCGGCGCGTTCCCCTGGCGGGAGCGCGCTGCCTTCACCCCGGCTTGGCGGACTCGCGAAAGTCCTTGTAGCTGATGCCGTGCTTCTTCAACAGCGTCTGCAGGTGAGACCGGTTCATGCCGGTTTCACGTGCCAGCTCCGACACCTTGCCGTTGACCGCGCGCAGCCCTTCTTCGAGATAGTGCCGTTCGGCCTCGTCGCTGGCGACCTTCTTGGCGTCGCTGAGCGACATGCTGGTGATATCGATACCCTGTACCTCAGCCGTCGATCCCGTCGCCGGCCTGGCCGTCGGCGGCAAATGCTCGATGTCGGCGAGGTCGTCGGCCAGGCATCCCATGCGCAGCACGATGTTGCGCAGTTCGCGAATATTGCCCGGGTAGTCGTAGTTCAACAGGTGACGACGCAGACGTGCACTCAGCCTGACGGGCGGGCGCGCAAGCAGCTCGGCGGCCTGATCGATGAAGTAGTCGAGCAGTACCGGAATCTCGTCCCGGCGTTCACGTAGCGGGGGCAAGGTCACCTGGATGACGCTCAAGCGGTAGTACAGGTCTTCGCGGAACGTCCCTTCCTGCGCCATCTGCAACAGGTTGCGATTGGTCGCGGCGACGACGCGCGTATCCACGGGGATCGGCTCATCCGATCCCACGCGTTGGATCTCGTGCGCCTGCAGAACGCGCAAGAGCTTGACCTGCCCAGGCAGCGGCAACTCACCGATCTCGTCGAGAAAGATCGTGCCGTTGTGGGCGGATTCGAATTTACCCTTGCGGTCCGATGTCGCCCCCGTGAACGCGCCTTTCTTGTGACCGAAGAGTTCGGATTCGATCAGGTTTTCGGGGATCGCTCCACAGTTCACCGATACGTAGGGACGATCGGCGCGCGCACCGTTGGCGTGGATCACCTTGGCAAGCAACTCCTTGCCGGTACCGCTCTCGCCATCGACCAGCACGGGCAGATCCGTGGGCGCGGCCTTTTCCGCCGTTTCCAGGCATTCGAGCAGCGCAGGGTTGTCACCGAAAACGCCGTCGTAGACGAATTGCCTGTCGAGCAACGCCTGGCGGCGTTCGGCGCTCGACAGCTGCGCGCGCGTCTTCGCCTTGGCCGAGGCACTGATGAAACGTTCCTTGTGCGACAACTGCATGACCTCGTCACGCAGCTCGTTGGACTGCTTCAACAGCTTTTCGATCTGTGGTCGCTCGAGGTTGGAAGCCCAGCGCAGCGAGTTGCGCAGTATCTCGATCTTCTCCAGTACGCCGCCGAACGATACGGTGGCGTCCTGCGCAGGAACGTCGACTATCTTCATGACACTTTCGCCATCTGTTTCTGAACCAGCTGGTGGTACATGCCGCGCTTGGCGACCAGTTCTTCGTGCGTGCCAGCCTCGACGATCGACCCGTCGTACAACACGAGGATCTTGTCGGCCTGCACGATCGTGCTGAGCCGGTGCGCGACAACCAGCGCCGTGCGCCCGGAAAGGATCGACTGCATGTGTTCGAGGATATTGCTTTCCGACTGTGTGTCCAACGCCGATGTCGCCTCGTCGAAAATCAACATGCGCGGGTCGCGGTACAGCGCACGCGCGATGCACAGACGCTGAATCTGACCACCGGACAAGCCCATGCCACGTTCGCCGACCACCTGCTCGTAGCCGCGCGGCAGATTACTGATGAAACCATGTGCATCGGCCATCTTGGCGACCTCGATGACATGTCGACGGTCGGGGTTCTCATCCCCCGCAGCGATGTTCTCGAGGATGCTGCCCGAGAACAGCAGGTTCGACTGCATGACGTAGCCGATCTGCGCCCGGTAGTACTCGAGATCGAGCGCGGACAGATCGTAGCCATCGATCATGATCCGGCCGTCACTGGGCGGATAGAAACCGACCAGCAGCTTGGCCAGGGTGGTCTTGCCGGACCCACTGAGACCCACCACCGCGACCATCTCGCCCGGCTGCAGTTCGAAACTGACGTTCTTCAGGACATATGGCGTCTCGCTGTCGCCGTAACGGAAATACACCCCCTCGAAACGCACGTTGCCACGCAGATCGGGCAGCACCACGCGCGACGCGACATCTTCGGCGCGCTGCTCGGGTTCCATATCGAGCACGTCACCGAGACGCTCCATGGCGACCCCGGCCTCGTGGATCTGGTTCCACAGGCCGACAAGGCCGAGTAACGGCGCCATCACACTGCCCGTCAACGCATTGAATGCGACGAGCTGGCCGATGGTCAGGTCACCCTGCAATACCAGCGTCGCACCGAGCCACAGGATGCCCACGGTGGTGAATCCATTGAACAGCTGGCTCGCGGCGCCGACCAGGATATTGAAGCGTTTCGCCCGATACTGGACATCGAGTGACTTGGTGTAGCGCCGTTCCCATTTCATGCGCATCAAGCGCTCGAGACCCATGCCCTTGACGGTCTCCGACCCGCCCAGGGTCTCCATCAGCACGGCTTCGGCGTCGGTGCCTGCCGCGAACGACTCACGCGCGTAGCGCTTCAAGCGCGGCGTCACGGCGACCGTCAGTATCAGCAACGGAATCACGAACGCGATCAACATCAACGTCATGGTGACGTTGTACAGAAACAGAATGGTGAAATAGATGAACACCATGATCAGGTTGAGCGCCGTCGTCACGGTCGATTCCGTGAGGAACGCGCGGATCTTCATGTTCTCCTGGAAGCGCGCGAAGATGTCACCGGTACGGCGTGTGGCGAAGAACTTCATCGGTAGCGACAGGGTATGGCGCAAGAAATGCGACATCATCGCGAAATCGAGGTTGCGCACCATGTAGTTCGACAGAAAGCCGCGCATGACGGTGGTGAGCTGCGAAAATACCTGCATCGTCACGAGACCGATCAGCAGCAGGTGCAGCAACTTGAAATCTTCATGCACGACGACGCGATCGAGGATGTTCTGCACGATGATGGGCGGCACCACGCCGAGCAGTTGGATCACGAAGGTCGCAAGAAAGAGATACCCGAGGATCTTCCTATACGCACCGAGGTAGGACAGGAAGCGTACCCACGGCGAGCGGCCCGCTGCGATCTGTGCCAACTCGGCCGTCGGCGAGAACAGCAGGCAGGTACCACTCCAGCCTTTCTCGAATTCCTCGACGGTCAGCTTGCGGAAGCCCGGCCCGGGATCCGCGACCCAGACGTGGGTCTTCGAGATACCGTAGACAATGATGTAGTGATAGCCCTCCCAGTGCGCGATGAACGGGAGCTCGAAGCCCTGCAGTGCATCGAACGTGCACTTCACGCCCCGGGAATTGAAACCGAGCGACTCGCCGACCCGCGCCAGGCTATCGAGCGTTGCCCCCTGGGTCGTGACATTGGCCATTTCACGCAGCTTGCCGAGCGTCATGGGGATGCCATGATGCTTGCAGATCATGGCCAGACAGGCGGCCCCGCAATCCATTTCCTCGGCCTGCTTGACCAGCGGGAAGCGTCGCAAGAGGCGCTCGCCGCGCTTCGCCTTCGACTGCAGATCGAGCAGGATGGGTCGCTCGCGGCGCTCCTGCAGTTTCTTCTGCCGTTCGAGCTCGCGTTCGAAGAATCCGATACGTTCCGTCAGTACGTCACCGAGCTTGGGGTTGCGCTCCAGCAGCAGGCGCAACATGCGTTCGGGAACCACCAGCAGGACCGTATCGGTCAGCGCGACGACACGCGCGGGCTGTTCCTGTCGCAACAGACTGGCCTTTTCACCGAAGGCGTCGCCGGCTTCGAGTTTCTGCACCGAGTAGGTGTGGCCTTCTTCGTCGCGCAGCACCTCGACGCGTCCCTGGCGCACGACATACAGCCTGCGGTCTTCGCGCTCACCCTGCTCGAGGATCGTCTGTCCCGCGGCAATGCGCTTCAAGCCCGTCTGCCGGATCAGCTCCTGCATCTCGTCATCTTCGATCTTGCCGCGCAGATCGAACTGGCTGACGAGAAAATCTGCTGCGGAACGACGGGCGATGAAGCCACTGAGATATTCGTGGGCGCCGCGGTTCGCCGCCAACAGTGCCGCAAATACATCGGCGGGTACCGCCAACAGTTCACTCTTGCGCGATGCACGCAGCGACGTGGCGTAACGATGCTCGCGTAACGCCGCAATCTCCCCGATTACATCGCCGGCCTTGCGTATGCCGACACTCGCTTCCTTGCCACCCTCTTCCGTGAACAGGCGCACCGAGCCCTTGCGCACGATGTAGACGTTGCCGGCTACATCACCCGCTTCGGCAATCGCCTCGCCCATGTCGAAATGCCGCACCTCCATGCGCTGCGCAATCTGCTCACGCTCGGCAGCGGTAAATGCCGTGAGGAATTCAACTTGCCCAAGAAAATCGAGCAGAGATGCATCAACTTGGTCGTTCACTCAATTCTCTCTGCGTTGTCCGTGGTCCCGCAACAGCAGCCGGAAACTCAATAAACCTCGACGCGATGCTCACGCGCTTTCGCGGCAAACCAGCGTTCGCGCAGCGTACGCTTCACCTCGTCGCGCGTGTCTGAGGTCAGACTCGCCGATTCTTTGCGATCGATACGGAAGATCTCGTAGAACCTCTCGCCTACCGTCGCCAGCGGCCCGATGATCTCGCCTGCGTTGGCATTGAACACCTTGCCCTCGACCTCCGGGGGCAGCGCGCCACGCAGCACGCGGCCTATTCGTCCGTTGCTGTCCCGCGTGTCGGCCAGCGAATACTCGCTGACCAGTTCCTCGAATGCCTCGGGCTCTTCTTCGAGGATCGAGCTGATCTCCTTCGCCTTGCCTTCCGAGTCGACCATGATGTGACTGACTTCGATGGCGTCGAATTTCGGCGAATTGAGCTTGAAGTACTCGTCGATCGCCTCGTCGTCACAAACCTGCCGCATCATCTTCTCGTAGTACAGCATGTCGATGACAAAAGCCTCGAAGTCGTCCAGCGTCACGCCGAGGGTATCGAGATACCGGTTCATGTCGGCCGCACGATGCAGTCCACGCACACGCCGCAGCTGGTCTGCGCGCTCCTGCACCTCGTCTTCGCTGAGTTCTATGCGGTGCCGCTTGGCGGCATGACTGGTCAGCTTCTCCTTCACCAGATCTTCGATCAGTGATTCGAATCGACCTGTCAGCTTCAACAGCTTGACGAACTGATCGGCATCGATGACTTCGTCGTCGATCCTGAATACCTCTGCCATGTTCACTCCTCTGTGTCTGTTCCAGAACCGGCATCACCCGGCTTTACGGTGTGCGACCGCCACTCAGATATTGCGCAGCGGATCGAGCGCGAGATCGATCAGCCGTCGTTCTCTAACGACGATCTCGGCCGTCGCCACCATCCCGTAACGTAGCGGATAAACCTGATCCCCCACCTCGAAACGATCGCGTTCGAGGCTGACTCGCGCTTCGTAGACCGGTTCACGCGTCGCCCCGGACAGATGTGCAGCGGGAGCGAGATACTCGAGATACCCATCGATCTGTCCGTAGCGCTGATAAGGGAAGGCATTGAACTTCATCTTGACCAACTGTCCTTCGCGCAGGAAGCCGCGGTCACGTTCGGGGATCTCGAGCTTGAGCACCGCCTCGGCCTCGCTTGGTGCGATGCTGCCGAGTGGCGCGTTGGCGGTCACCTTCTCGCCAGGCTGGGTCACCGCCAGATCCGTCACGACGCCGGCAACCGGTGCAAGTACACGCAAAAAGTTCTCTTCATCGATGTTATCGAAACTGACGCGTGCGGCTGCTTGCGCGCGCAGCCGCGCGCTGCTCAACTGCGCCTCGATCTTGCGCTCTTCGTGCTCCAAATCCTTGAGCAGACGATCACGCCGGATCTCCAGTTCAATCAGTGCCTGGTCGCTGACTTCCAGTTCGTTCTTGGCTTCGGTATAGGCGCGTGAAATTTCGAACTCGAGCTCGCCGAGGCGCGCTTCTGCGACGCGAAACTTCGCATCTGCCGCGGAATACAGCGAGCGCCGATCCTCGACGTCCTGCCGCGATACGCCGCCCTCACCCGGGCTGGCAAACAAACGCTGGTACTTGGCGAGGTCGGCCGAAGCCCGCGTACGTTCACGTTGCGCGGCATCGAGATTGGCGCGCGCTTCGGCGAGACGCGCCTTGTTGGCCTCGGCAATGCGCGTCAGCCCTTCGGCCACACGCTTCTCATGTGCCGCACGTTCGATCTCGATCTGCTGCTGCAGCGCATCCGCCTCTTTCTGCCTGAGCGCTTTCTGCTGCGGGAAGCTCCGCATCTGGAATTCCGCTTCCGACAGACTGATCTCGGCCTCCAGGGCATTGGCTGCCACCTCCACCGCTTGCCGCGCATTGACCCGGGCAACGACGTCGCCGGCGGAAACGGGCAGTCCCTCGGCGACGTACAAATCGATGAGCTCACCCTCGACCGGCGAGTAGAAACGACGCACCTCGCCTTCCGGCTCGAGCACGCCGCTGGCCGTCACGATCACATTCGCATGACCGAAGAACGACCACACGAACGCCGCCGCCAACATCGCCGCAATGATCAGGATCGTCGCGCGGATGATGTGCGACGGCTCCGACGTCAGGATGGCGATGCCCTCCGCGCTATGATCCTCCAGCGCGCTCGCCAGGGATTTGGGTTGCTCCATCAGCTCCGGTCCTCAGTCCGTGACGCGTCGCGTAACGCATCACTCGGGTTGCTCACCACTTGCGCTGCGGTAACAACGCGCGCTTGCTTCGCAGGAGGTCATCATCAAGGACACCCTGCAGTTCATCCAGCGATTGGTGCTGCAACGCCACCTCGTTGGCAATCGCATCCACCAGCCCACGCTTATGTCCGGGGACAGTCAGATCGGCCAGCGCGTAGGCATGCGCGGCCCGATCGACGGCATCGGCGGCGACCGATAACGCCGCTGCACGTTCCTCGAATACCTTGCCGACCACCGGCTCGAGTCGCTGCGCACTCGTGATTCCGCCGCGCCCACCATAGGTGGTCCATGCATCGTCCGCGACCTCTAGCGCCTGCTCTGCGGCCTGTGCCGATAAACGCTTTGCCTCGACATGGTCCGTGGCAAGCTGCTGCACGAAATAGGCGTCACGCTGCTTGTCGAGCTTCTGGTAAAACGCGAGCAGGCGTTCAGCGTACTCGTCGCCACCGCGCAGCGTATTCAGCGCTTCGACATCGGCGAGCAGGCTCTGCATGCGTGCGGTTTCACGTTCGGCAACCGACCGCCACGGCGAGGACTGCAACGTCGCCAGACGCGCGAGTGCCGCATCGGCACGTCCCTGCTGCCATTCCGCCATGGCTGCGTCATAGTCGACGAGAAACTCGGCGGACGGCAGGCGATCGTTGGCCAGCCGTGCAGCAGCCTCGGTGAATGGCGCAGCATGGAATCGAACGCTGGCCAACCGCCGAGTGACATCCAGCTCACGCTGCGCCGCCATCGCCTCGACGATAGCCCGGTATTGGGCGAGATCCTCCTTGAGCCCCTGCACGCCGCCGAACTGGCTGAAGCGCGCAGCCAGCTGGTCGAGCTCTGCATCGAGTCTGTCGAGGTTGCCAGCAGCAATATGGCGGTTCAGCATATCGGTCATCTGCTGCTGTGCCGGCCAATAGACGGCAAGCCGGCTGGCCAGGGTCCGCGCCTGCGACGCCGTGCGCCGATAAGCCTCGCTGAAACGTCTGGCGAGATCCGCCTGGTCCGGCGCGATGGCCGCCAGGACGCGTTCACTGACCAGGCGCTTGTCGGGCTGCGGCCGTTCCCAGGTATCGATCAACTCCTGCAGCGTGCGCGGTTCCTCGTCGAACCAGTGCAGCGTGGCGGTCGCACCTCCGCGAGACGCCAGTGTGCTGCGAATATCGCCAATCTGTCGCAACAGATCGAGGAACTCGCTGCCACCAGCAAAATTCTCCTTCGGCGCCGGTGGCACCAACGCTGCCAGCGCGTCGTAACGCCCTGCCTGCAGCGCGTCGAGCCAGTCGGGCAATGTCTTTGCAATCAGCGATCGCAACGCGAGCCGGTTGATCAGCGAACCACTTTCACTAACGGTAGTGTCCTGAAGCGCCAGATCCAGGGCCGCGTCGAACCGGCGCTGCTCGATCAATTCCTGTACCCGGTCACTCGTCGACGGCGATGCCGCCCAGTAGATGAGTATCGCAGCAGCGATCACCACGCCTGCCAGGGCCAGCGCCAACCACCGCGGTGAGCCGCCCACGGCATGGATCAGTTGCGTGGCCAGCGAGCGCGGTTTGGTGCCGGGCTGCGTCGAAGACGGGGTGCTGGCTGCAGGGACCGCTTCCTCTTCTGCCTCCGTCTCGGCACAGAAGATGTCGAGAAAAGATGTCGCGGCCGAAACGAAAGTCGTCTTGTCGCAGTCGACGGCTGGCGACGCAGGCGCCACCGGTGGCACCGGAGCCGGCGCCACGGCCGAGAGCACCCGTGTCGCACCGTTGTCGGCGATGAGCATCACACGGTAGACGAAAAACTCGCCACCGAATGCCACGGTCTGCCCGTCGTGCAGTTCCACAGGCGTATCCGTCAACCTTTCGCCATCGACGAAAGTGCCGTTCGTGCTGCCGAGGTCTTCGAGCAACAGGCGGCCGTCATTGCTGAAAATGTGTGCATGACGGCGCGACAGGTAGTTCACCTCGTGCGGGACGCGCTCCTCGTACTTGGCGAATGCCTCGGCACGCTTGCTGATCAGAAACGGAAACGCACTGATGACGAGCGACTCGGGCCCATCGACAGCGCGGGTGGCCACAAGTTGCAACGTGACTTTGCCTGGCGCGACGTTCGCCCGCGTTCCACTCGCGCCATCGACATCCAGCCGATAGGTGAGTTCGCCGGCAAAATCGATCATATCGCCCGATCGCAGCGCGCGCGGTTGCGCCGTGACCGGCTCACCGTTCACGAAGGTGCCATTGCGGCTGCTCAAGTCGACGATATAGAACTCGCCATCCTGCTGGAACAGGCGTGCATGACGGCGCGACAGTCGTCCGGTGCACACGAGCGGCAACTTGGCGAACGCATCCCCCTCGCGCCCGACGTTGATCAGGCTGTCGTCGATGACCACATCCCCGAGTTCGGGATGGGAAATGGATTTGAGAATCGCCTGCATGCCGTCGCTTATGATTGATCTGTATGCGTCGTGCCCGGAACGTCACCCGGCACACCCCAGAGACGCAGCGCCCCGCCGACCCGGCCGCCGTCAGGGTCGTTGCGTATTCGCCCGGACGTCACGATTTCGTGCTCGCGACATCGTACTCTGCCGGCCAGCCACCGCCCAGCGCCTTGTACAGCAGCACCGTGTCGACGAGGATCCGATGGTAGTTACCCAGCACTTCCTGCTCCGCATCCAGCACCGAACGTTCCGATTCGAACAACTCGAGCTGCGAAATGACACCGGCGCGCAAGCGGTTGCGATTCATCTGTGCGACATCGCGTAAATCGCTGAGTCGCGCGAGCAGTTCAGCGTGCTGCTCCTTGCGGCTGTGCAACGTAACGAGCGCATTCTCGACTTCTTCGAACGCGCGCATGACCACGGCCCGGTATTCCTCTTCCGCAACCCGCGCCTCGGCTTCGCTGACCTTGATACGCGCTTTTATGTTCGGATCGAACATGGGCAGTGTTATCGACGGTGACAGACCGAATGTCCAGGCCTTCAACAACGTGCTGAGTTCGAAGCTGGCAGAGCCGCCGCGTGCCGACAGACCGAGCGACGGCAGGCGCGCGAGACGTGCCTGGCCGACCAGTTTGACGGCGCGCTTGGCGCGGTATTCGGCCGCGATGATATCGGGCCGGCGATTGAGCAGCTCCGACGGCAGGCCTGCCGGCACATCGAGCAAGCTGACCGATTCCATGATGCGTCCCGGCGGCACCCGGTGTTCACCCGCGGGATCACCGAGCAGCGTGGCAAGGCTGTTCTCCAGCGTCTCGCGCTGACGCTCGAGCTCAAGCTTGCCCTGACGCAGCCGCTTGACCTCGGCGCGTTGTTGCAGCAAGACCGTACGCGGCACAAGGCCTTCGCGATAGCGGTTTTCATGGATTGTCAGGATCTCGCTGTTGCGCATGAGCGCCTGCTCCTGCCGCATCAACTGCTCGTCGAGCTCGCGGATCCGGAAGAACGACGACGCCACGTCCGATACCAGTTTCAGATAACCCGCACGCCAGTCCGCCTCGGTCGCTTTCACTTCCGCTTGCTGGGCATCCGTACCCGCGGCGAACTTGCCCCAGATGTCCAGCTCCCAGTCGACCGTACCTGCCGTGCTGTACTGCGTCGTACTCCCGGGCACCTGGGTGTGCTTGGTGACATCGACACCGGCACCGAGGCTGACCCTGGGCTTGCCACCGGCGCTGGCGACATCGATGCCGGCTTCGGCGACATTGATGCGTGCCGCCATCACGCGCAGGTCGATGTTGTTGTTGATCGCCTTGTCGACCAGCTGATCCAGGTAATCGCTGCCGAAGCCATGCCACCAGTCGCGCTGGATGGTGTCACTCGCGTGCTGCGGCTGCGCCGCGGGGTCTTGCCACGCCGTCTTCTCGGGGATATCCGGGCGCACGTATTCCGGCACCGACAGGTCGCAGCCCGCGACGAGCACCGCGAGCAGCACGAGCACCGTTGAGCACCGCCCGGCACGCCCGTTGGGACCGATGGTTGAAAGTGTCCGCGATCGCATGCTCATGTCTCCAACGCCCCACCGCGGTTGCGGATCGCCGGGTTGAGCACCGTTTTCGTCGCATCGACCTGGGCCGCCTCGGCGTGGATGACGACCAACGAGATGTTGTCGCGCGCATCGCCTTCGAGTGCCGCGGACAGCAGCTGTTCGGCACTGCGTTCACAATCACCGTCGACCAGCAGGCGCGCGATCGCGGCATCGTTGAGTTCGTTGTGCAAGCCATCGCTGCACAGTAGGTAGGTGTCGCCGGGCAGCACGTCGAACCGCGTGCTATCGAACTCGACCGAGTCGACGGCACCGATGGCCCGCGTGAGTACATTCGCGGCTGGATGATTGTCGGCAGCGTCACGTTCCAACAGACCGTTGGCCACCCATTCCTCGACCTGACTGTGATCTCGACTCAAGGCATGCAGGGTGTTGTTACGATGCAGGTAGATTCGGCTGTCACCGGCCCACACGGCGTTACCCTGGCGACCATGCACGAGCAGCGCAGCGACCGTCGTACCCGAGATCGTATAGCCGCCACCGCGCATGGATTCGTTGTACAGCCCCGCGTTGACGGTTTCGAGTTTGGCGATCATCGCCGCGACATGGCTGTCCAGGCGCTCGGGCATCGGCAGCGTCTCCAGGGCTTCGACCACGAGACGACTGGCACGGTCGCCACCCGTATGTCCGCCCATGCCATCCGCCACGGCCCAAAGGCCGACACCCGGCTTGTCGAAAACCGAGTCTTCGTTCAACCGCCGCACTTTGCCGACGTGCGAGCGGTGCGCTGATGTCCAGCGGAATGGGCTGCAGAGATATTCGTTCATGCGCCACGCCCATCCATCTGCGCCTTTGCCTGGGCGGTTTCCGCTTTGAAGAACACGACCCGCCCTCGTGCACTCGCGCTGCGCCGCCCGAGGCTGATCGCACCTTCGCCATGCAGAATGTAGCGATCGTCGTGCAGGTAGATCTCGTCCTCGTCGTGTTTCACATAGGTGCCGTTGGTGCTGCAGTCCGTGAGAACAAAGCATGCATCCTGGTAGCACAATTCGGCATGGATGCGCGACGCGTACTCCGACTCGATCGTGATATCGGCGCGCTGGCTGCGGCCGATGGTGACCACGTCCGTGCGTGCGTCGAGCACCAGATGCTCACCGCGCCAATGCAGCTGCAGGCGTTCCACCCGTGTCACCGGATTGTCGCTCAACACGGGGTTTGCCAGGCGGGTACCGACGTCGTCCTGCCACGTCACCTGACAAAGGGAAATACCGATGCCGGTACGGTCGGATGCCCAGTCGCCGGCATCGAGCGGTTGAACGGCGCGGCGCAATGTCGCATCCAGCCCCGTGGCCATCTGTGCCGACGCGATGATCTGTCCGGGCTGGGCACGATCAGCCAGACGGTGGGCACACTGCCGCACCTGCTCCCATCCATCAGCACCGTCGGCAACGTCGCGCAACGCGCAACAGCCAATACGCGCACCGATCCACTGTGGGCGGTTGCTTGCAACGATGGCGCGCTGTATGGATTGCGCACAGCGCAACGCATCGTCCGCGCCCGCAAATCGGCACACCACTCTGCATTCGCCGTCCGATGCAATACCGCCGTGCCAGTTCTGCACGATCTCGGCAACCGTCGCCTGCAATTCCGCAGCCGGATCTCGCATGCCACTATCGATCTTGCCGCCGATGAGCGTGCAACTGGTTCGTACACAGACGCACACCAGCGGAAAATCGCCGGACGGGCCGCCGACGGGCGACGGGCTACCTGCGCGCAGTGCCCGCTCGGTCATCGACCTGCCACCTGGGCGGCGAAATCCATCGGCGTCTGCGAAACGCTGCCCGCACTCGGCAGGAAGAAAAACTCACCCGCCTCATGGCCAGCGTATTTGATCGGCGCGTATTGCGGATCCTGCTCGACATTCAGGCGCGCAGCCGAACGTTTGACCCGCGACTGGACAGCGCGGAACAAGGCATAACCTTCGAGGATCTGGTCATTCTCGCGCAGGGTATCGAGCAATGCCCGGGTGAAGATGGAGTGACCGCCACCACCGGAATCCAGCACCGGCTTCAAACCACCCGACGTCAGCACCGCGCGTGCGCGTGCTTTCGACATCGTGCGATACCATTTGACCTTGGTTTCCGGAGTCAATGCGGCATCCAGGCGTGCGAGCCCGGAGCGCGTCATCGCACCGGAATAGCACGAGTCTGCGATCACCAGGACATGTTTCGCGTTCATGACATTCAGTACGTCGGTGATCGCGATGTTCGAAATCCAGTTCGCCGAACTTTCCGCTTCCGCGTCGACAGGCAACCAGTGCCCACGCAGGTTGACGTCGTCGAGCTCGCCGTGTCCGGCATAGAACACGAGCAGGTTGTCGTGTTCGGTGAGTTTCGACCGCATCTCGTTCAGTGCCGACAGAATGTCGTAGCGGCTCGCGTTCAACAGCAGCTGGGTTTCAAAGCCGTAGCGGTTGCGCAGCACCTTGTCCAGTTCGCGTGCATCATTGATCGGCGTCGACAGATTCGGCAGATGCTGGTAGGCCTGGTTGCCGATGATCAGTGCGTAGTAGTTACCGAAGTCCACCGAGCCGTCCACGCGTGGCGACTTCGATGGCGACGATTGGCGGTCGTTACCTTTGCGCACACTCGCCGGCACGACGACGAAGTCCATGGCCGTGCGATTGCCGAGCTTGTCGACGGCGACCAGATTGACCGGTGTTTCGCGCTGCAGCAGTGTGACCTGTTCGTGAAACAGTCCCTGCTCGTCGACCTTGGCAATCTGTTCGTTGATCTTGAACGTCAGCAGTTTTTCTTCGGGACGCACGCGTCCGATCAGTTCGACCTTGCGCGCCGGCGAGCGCAACAGAATGCTCGGTACACCACGCGTGGCCGCGAGTGGTGGTTCGATGACCTCGATCACGGGGCCGTGTTCGCGCGTCGACACGACCGAGGCGATAGCGGCCTCGGCAATGACGGGCTCACCCTGCGTGAGGCGACGGCGCAGCGCCTCGATCTCACGCTCCTGCTCGCTGACCTGGGTTTCCTTCTGGTTCAGCTGCTGTTCCACCTGCTCGAGCTTCGCCACCTTGCGTTCGCTCGCGACCAGCGTCAGCTGCGTGGCCAGTAATTTGCGCTGCACGCTGTCGACCTTTGCCTGTCGCTCGCCAAGCTGCTGCTGCAATTGTGTCTGCTCGCTCTGCGCTGTGCTCAGCTGCGCCTGCAATGCCGTGCGTTCGTCGACGAGCTTCGACTCGAGTCTCGCCACCTCCTGCTTCTGACGCTCAAGGGCTTGCGTCCGTGCGGCAACGTCCGATTCGAGACGTGATGCACGCTGCTTCGACGCCGTCAGATCGCGATCACGTGCCGCCAACTCACCCTGCGCCAGCTGCAACGCCTCGCGCACTTCGCTGAGTTCAGCCGAGCCACGTTCGACCGCCTGCTCCGCCTGCGTCAGTGCCGTCTGCAGCTCGGTCGCCGCAAGCTGCTGCTCAGTCAGCTGCCCCGACAGTTGCTGACGCTGTTGATCCGCCTGTGCGAGGCGACGCTGCGCTTCGCCCAGTTGCTCGTTGTCACGCACGGCTTCGGCGAGGCGCGCATTCAGGTCCTCTATCTCGCGGTCCTTTTCGCCCACCGCGGCGCGCAAGGTTTCCTGCTGCCGCTCTGCTTGCGACATGCGCGACTGCGCGGATTCCGTTTGCGACGCGAGAGAGCGTTCGAGCGATACCAAGCGCTGGCCGGCATCATCGAGCTGCTGCTCGCGTTGCGCGACGGCGGCCTCCAACGCCGCAATCTGCGCATCGCTGGCGCTAATCTCGCCACGGCGACGGGAGTCCAGCTGATCGCGCAACTGGACGAGCGTTTGCTCGGCTGTCGCCAGCTCGCGCTGCCGCAGACCGAGCTCCTGGCGTGCCGTATCGACATCACGCTGCGATTTGGCCGAGGCCAGTTGTGCCGCAGCGAGTTCGTCCGCCAGGCGGCGTCGCTCCTGTTGCGACGCATGCAGATTCGACTGCAGCTGCGCGATCTCTGCGCCGGTATCGTCGCGTGCCGTGAGCTGGCGTTGAATCTGTGCGATCTCGTGGTCACGCGCCGCCACCTCGCGACTGAGTTCGCGATTGCGCGTATCCGAGGCCGTCAGCTTGCCGGTGAGCTGTTGGATCTCGTCGCGATTGGACTGCAGACGTGCACTCAGCGCCTGCACTTCGCTGCGCAACGCACGCTGCGCCGCCGTGTCCTGCGCTGCCGGCCTCGCCATTTCCGCCTTGAGCGCCGTCTGAGCGTCGGCCAGCTCGACATGCAATTCAGCGAGACGACGGCGCTCAGTGGCCAGCGTACCGCGGCTTTCATTGAGCTCACGATTGAGATCCGCCGATATCTGCTGCTGTTCCGACAATGCCGTCAGCAGACGACGCTGTTCGGCCTTCGCTTCCGCCAACGCACGTTGTGCCGCCGGGTCAGGCGTGGATGCCGGCGCCGCCGCAGTCGCCGGCGCATTCGCCAGTTCCTTGCGCAACCGTGTCGCCTGCGCACGCGTGTCGGCAAGTGAACGTCGGCTCGTACTCAACGATGCTTCCGCCGCGGCAAGCCGTTTGCGCAATGACTCGCTCTGCTCACGCAGCGTGCCCAACTCGACCTTGACCGCCTCGCGTTCGGCGGCTTCCACTGACGACACGAATTCGAGCTCACCATCGGTCAGGCCGGAGGCACGCCGATACCAGTTCATGGCGGTGGTCAGGTCACGCTCGACACCCAAGCCGCTTTCGTACAGGTATCCGAGGTTGATCTGCGCTCGCGTGTTACCGAGCTGTGCTGCCTGGCTGTACCAATGACGCGCGAGCCCGTAATCCGCCACCACGCCGAGGCCTTTCTCGTAGATCTCACCGACGTACACCATGGCGTCCGCGTCACCCTGTTTGGCCTGCGGCAACCAGATCTTCAACGCTGTGGCGTAGCTGGCGCGGTCATAGGCAACGTATTCGCCACCGCGGATCTCGCAATCTGTCCCCGTAGTCTTGATTGCCCGGCGTGCCGCGAGATAGCTGAATTGCTGTCCGAGCTTTCGCACCTGCGCGGGCAACAGGCAGTCGACGACCATCAGCGCATCCGCGTTGCGCGCCTGTGCCTCGCTGCCGCCCGAGGGTTGCAAGCGAGGTGCCTGCGACTGGCAGCCGAGGGCCGAAACCAGCACCGTTGCCAGCAGGCTGATCACGAACGGGGCTACGCGATGCGTCGACGCATTTTTCAATCGGTGGGTCTTCATGTCCTCGGCTCCCCCCTGCGCCTGGCACAGAGGCAGTCACTCCTGAATACAAATTAGTCTACAGATCCGCAACGTCGGCAAATGGGACTATTCCCGATCACTGCGTGGGAAAATTCCGGCGCGATCCGCATTACGGACGGACCGACGCATGCCGCGAGCGAGTCTCCGGCCGTCAATGCACCATGCGCGCGGCCCGCAAGCGACGATCCAGACTGGCCAACGTCATGTCCTGGCTGGACGGCACTGCAGCGGGCACCAGCTGCGCAGCGGGTTCGAACGTCGAACCAAGCACTTCGGTGATCTTCGTCACGACGTAGTCCACGGGGCCTTTTTTCTCGTTCATGTCGCATCCTCCGGTTGTCGATGCACGGGTGGCAACGCCGCCCGCCTGTCACCGGAAGGGGTTACAACAGTCGTGCCAATGCTCTGCGATTCACCCGGTACAGGCGGACGGCGATCCGACAGAAAATGCCAACATTTCTTTCTATTCAATTACTTAACATCGCGTTGAACGATCACCGGCAGATCAACCCCGCCTCTACCATGGACCGATCGGGCCGGATGCGCCAGCAAATTAGTTGTCTAAAAGGCAACATTTCAAGACAAACGTTTGTAATTAACCAACGCATGCTTGGCCAGCAAGCTGCGGTGAACTGAAGTTGTCTACATTTTTTACTTTATAAACAGTATGTTAATAAATCTTACAGAACATGGCACGGATGATGAGTGTGGTCTAGTTGCCACCGTTTGGTGAAGCAACCGACGATCATCAAGTAAGGAGCCGACCATGCCTCAGCACGAACTGGAACAACGTTTGATTGAACTCGCCCATCGCGACCTGATCGACGACGACGACGCGTTCGCCGCACCGGACACGTGGCAACTCACCGACTTCGAAGACATGCTGCCGATGCGCCGCTGAGGTCCCGCCAGATGGCTCGCGCCCCGACGTCGTGCGGGGTGTCAGGATCGCCGCACGATGGTCGCACCGTGCTCGGCGTCGTGCGCACCGGATGCAGCGCCGCGCGACGCCACGATCGTTGGCTGCGCATCCTGCGCGACGGGATGGTTGTCGACGGGCGCCAGGTCGTCGACCAGGGTCTGGTCACCATCAAGCGGTAGACCGGCGGGAGCGTCCACCCGCGCGGGCGGATGTTCGAATTCGAACTCGAACGCGGCAAATCGCACGCGGTCGCCGTGGCACAGTGCACGGCTTCCCGCAACGCGCTCGTCGTTCACATAGGTGCCGTTGTTGCTGCCCGGATCGGTCACCCAATAGGCACCGTCACGCCAATCGATGAAGGCATGCGCACGGCTGATGACATCGCGCGG
>JAGRHA010000505.1 GCA_020445205.1 Gammaproteobacteria bacterium | reverse complement strand
TCAAGTGCGGCGGCTGCGCCAACAGCATCCGCGGCAAGCTCCTCGACGCGCAGCTGGCGCAGTCGGTCAACGTGGATATCGAGCGTGGTGAAGTCGAGGTCGAAGGCAACCCGGAGTGGCGCGACCAGGTCGCGATCGCGCTGGCCAAGATGGGTTATCCCGAGGTCGGCTCGGTCGAGGGCATGAAGGCGGCGGCGGCCAAGGCCAAGTCGTTTGTGAGTTGCGCCATCGGCCGTATCGACAACGCACGCCAGGACACACCCGGCAAAGGGGAATAAAAGCGACCCCGGACCCGGTCGTTTACAGGCAGCGGCGGCGATACCCATACTGAAGCACATGACTCGGCACACAGGACATCGATTCCGGCAGACACGGCGCAGCAGCTTCCTGCAGTTGCTGCTCGCCGTAATCCTCGCGTGTGTGCCGCTGCTGAATATGCCGCAGTCGGCGCTGGCGGCCGCTGCTGCTTCTGCCGCCGCAGAGCCGGCTGCCCCGCCCTGTCACGCGCAGATGGACAGCGCCAGCGACCACGATCAGACGCGTTCTTCCTGCCCGCACTGCGACAGCGACGTGCCGGAAACCTGTACCTGCTGCGGCCACAGCATTCCGCCCGCGGCGGCCGCGTCTTTCGGCGATGCCGACGGCGGCGAGAATCCGGTCACCCACCATGCCCGCCTTTCGGACCAGGGGGCACCGCAATCGCATACCGATCGGCGTTATCGCCCCCCCATCGTTCCGGCTGTCTGATGCGTCAGCGTGCCGCCGTGCGTCAAACGATGCGACGGCCGGTAGTGAATTCACGCGTTCAAAGCCGGAATGATGAAAGTGAATACTAACAAACTATACCTTCTCCTGATTCTCGTGCCGCTGCTCGGCGGCTGCCTCGACCCCGAATCGAAGCCCAGTGAGTCCATGGCCCAGGCGGCCGACGACAGCGCGCTCGAGCACGCGCAGAAACACCTCGACCCGAAGTACGTTTGCCCGATGCACCCGCAGATCGTGCGCGATGAGGAAGGCACGTGCCCGATCTGTGGTATGGACCTGGTGCCGAAGATGATCGATGCGAGCGCCGGCAAACGGCCGACCGTCGAGATCAGCAACGCGATCATCAACAGCATGGGTGTGCGCTCGCAGCCTGCCGAGAACACGACGTTGTGGAAGTACGTCGAGACGGTAGGGCGCATCGATTACGACGAAACCCGGCTCGCGCACGTGCATCCGCGCGCGGAGGGCTGGATGGAGACACTCGACGTCAATGCCGAAGGCGAGCCGATCAAGTCGGGCCAGCTCATCGGACGCCTGTATTCCGAGGAGATCCTGTCGGCGCAGGTCGACTTCCTGATCGCCCTCGACCAGTCGAACGGCAAGGCACGCGTGGAGAAGGCGCGTAACCGCCTGCGCCTGCTTGGCGTGACCGAGTACACCATTTCAGCGATCCAGAAGAGCCGCGAGACCATCACCACGGTGCCGATCGTGTCGAACGCGACGGGCGTGGTGACCAAGCTCGGCGCGCGCAAGGGCATGTACGTGACGCCGAGCATGGAGATCGTCACGATCGCCGACCTCGGGCGCATCTGGGTGCTGGTCGACGTCTACGAACACCAGATCGACTGGCTGCAGCTGGGGCAGACGGCCGAGATCCGCGTGCCGGCGTATCCGGGCCGCACCTGGGAAGGCACGGTGGAATACATCTATCCCGAGCTCGACCCCAAGTCGCGCACGCTCAAGGTCCGCCTTGCGTTCGATAACCCCGACGGTCTGCTCAAGGCGAACATGTTCGCCGACGTGGTGGTCTACGGCGGGCCCAAGCACGACGTGCTCGCAGTGCCCGCGGAGGCGGTTATCGAAACCGGCAAGCGGGCCAGCGTCGTACTCGCGCTCGGCGATGGCCGCTTCCAACCCGTCGACGTGGTGACCGGCATGGCGAGCGGCGGCAAGGTGGAGATCCTCAGCGGCATCAAGGCCGGCGACGAAGTGGTGGTGTCCGGGCAGTTCCTGATCGACTCGGAGTCCAGCCTGCAGGCGAGCTTCCTGCGCATGGACGACACCGGCGACGACGGCGCCGCCGAAAGCGCGCCCAGCGACGTGCACAACGGTCACTGAGGGCGCCACCATGTTGAAGAATCTAATTGCCTGGTCGGTGCATAACCGCTTCCTGGTGCTGCTCGCCACCCTCGTGATCGCGGGCTGGGGTTGGGTCGCGTTGCACAAGACCCCGCTCGACGCCATCCCCGACCTGTCCGACGTGCAGGTCATCATCAAGACCAGCTACCCGGGGCAGGCGCCGCGCGTGGTCGAGGAGCAGGTCACCTACCCGATCACGACCACCATGTTGTCGGTGCCGGGCGCGCAGGTAGTGCGCGGCTATTCGTTCTTCGGCGATTCGTACGTGTACGTGATCTTTGCCGACGGCACCGATATCTACTGGGCCCGCGCACGTGTGCTCGAGTATCTGAACCAGGCCGCGGCCGACCTGCCCGACGGCGTACAACCACGTCTCGGGCCCGACGCGACGGGTGTCGGCTGGGTGTACAACTATGCGCTCGTCGATCGCACGGGCCAGCACGACCTGGGCGAGCTGCGCAGTCTGCAGGACTGGTTCCTCAAGTACGAACTGCAGACCGTGCCCGGCGTGTCCGAGGTCGCGACCGTCGGTGGCATGGTGCGTCAGTACCAGGTCGTCGTCGATCCGGAGAAGCTGCGCGCCTACGGCATCACGCTGGCCAAGGTGTCGTCGGCCATCCGCGCGGCCAACCGCGAGGTCGGCGGCTCGGTCCTCGAACTGGCCGAGGCCGAGTACATGGTGCGAACACGCGGCTACCTCAGAGGCCTCAACGATCTCGAACACATCCCGATCACGGTAACCGAGATGGGTACTCCGGTGCTGCTGCGCGACATCGCACGCGTGCAGATCGGTCCGGAGAT
>JAGRHA010000504.1 GCA_020445205.1 Gammaproteobacteria bacterium | reverse complement strand
GAGTACTGAAATGGAGCAAAGTCTGCGCCTGGACGGGTACGATCGCCGGATCCTCGATGTGTTGCAGCGCGAAGGTCGGATCAGCAATCAGGAACTCGCCGACCGTATCGGTCTTTCGCCATCGCCGTGTCTGCGCCGTGTGCGGGCGCTCGAGGAGTCGGGCGTGATCACGGGGTATCGCGCCGTCGTCGATGCGCGACGACTCGGACTCACGTTGATGGCACTGATCCACATCTCGATGGACCGCCACACGCCGGAACGTTTTGCGAATTTCGAGCAGCGCGTCGCGGAACTTCCGGAGATTCTCGAATGCCTGTTGATCACGGGCCAGGACGCCGACTATCAATTGAAGGCCGTGGTCTCCGACATGGAGGCGTACCAGGCTCTGCTGCTCAATAAGATCACGCGCATCGAGGGCGTGAGCGGCGTGCACTCGAGTTTTGTCCTGCGCCGGGTCGTCGATACGACTGCGGTACCGGTTCCTTGACCGCCGCGGTCGACGGGTGACATGTATCAAGGCGCCAGATTGCGTGTCGGGATAGCATCGACAGGTGTTTGATTGACGGTGTCTGCTACCGATGCGCCGATGTACCTCGCGTTTGCTGTTCTGCCTCGGGCTCTCGTTGGCTGGTCAGACGCTGGCTGCGGACGGCGGTCAGGCGTATTGCGCCTGGGAAATGCAGAATCTGGCCATCGAGGGCGCGCTGTGCGGCCTCGTCGGTGATGCCGAGCGTGGGCGTAAGTTGGCCGCCGACAGCCACGGTGGCAACTGCCTCGCCTGTCACCAGATGCCGATCGACGAAGAGCCGTTCCACGGGACGGTCGGTCCGCCGCTGCACGGCGTGGGCGCGCGTTACAGTGCGGCACAGATCCGCCTGCGCATCGTCGATGAGCAGCAGATCAACCCGATGACCATCATGCCCGGCTTCTATCGCGATCCGCGCAACACGAACCGCATCGCCGGCGAATTCTGGGGCAAGACCTTCCTCAGTGCACAGCAGGTCGAGGATCTGGTCGCCTATCTGGAGAGTCTCAAGTGATGCGTCTGCTCGCCGTCGTGGTGCTGTTGGCGTCGGCACTCGCCGTGTGTGCCGAGCCCATGAGCGGTTATGCCTTTCTCGACGCCTCCACGCGTGCGATGCAGGATGACGAGTTCGAGAACCCGGGCATGGTGGCTGTCGATCGCGGCGCGGCGTTGTTCCATGAGCACCGCGAAGCCGAGGAATACAGCTGTTCGAGTTGCCACGGCCAGGATGGCGAAGGATTGGACACCGCAGAGATCGCACGCTACCCGGTCTACGACGCCAATCTCGGTGGCCTCGTCACGCTGCAGAGGCGCGTCAACTACTGCTGGGAAATCCATATGGATCGCTTTCCGCTGACACCCGGCAGCAGCGAACTCATTGCGCTGGAGACCTTCGTACGCAATCGCGCGCATGGCGAACAGGTCAACGTGCAGACCGATGGCGACATGGCAGCGCTGCTGGCGCGCGGCGAAACCCTGTACAACACCCGTTTCGGGCAGCTCGACATCGCCTGCCAGCACTGCCATGTCCAGCACCAGGGGCAGATGCTGCGTGGACAGAAACTCAGCCAGGGACAATCCAACGGATTCCCCGAATACCGGCTGGGACGTGGCCGGATCACCAGCTTCCAGCAGCGGCTCGCGGAGTGCTTCGTGTCGTTCCGTGCCGAACCGTTCGAAGCGGGCTCGGAGGAGGCGGATCTGCTCGAGTTGTTCGTCTCCTCGCGCGGTAACGGTCTACCGATCGAAACCCCGGCAGTACGCTTCTGAATCGACGATCGCCAACCGGCAAAACCGGCCATTCCACGCTGCCGGGACTGTCTCTCGCGCCGTGTAAGGCGATTTGAGCCGCTTTTAAGCTATATCGCACTATGGGTAGTGTGGTATTCTCCACGGCTTGATTCGCCCCAAAATCGCGATAACAGCGGGGTGGAACCGGGATCCCCATCCGCCCGGAACGCGCATCTGGAAAGCCGCCAATGACCGAGTTCGCCAAGGAAATCCTTCCCGTCAATCTCGAAGACGAGATGCAGCAGTCCTATCTGGACTATGCCATGAGCGTCATCGTCGGCCGCGCGCTGCCCGACGTGCGCGACGGCCTGAAGCCGGTGCACCGCCGCGTGTTGTTCGCGATGGGCGAACTCGGTAACGACTGGAACAAGCCGTACAAGAAATCGGCGCGTGTCGTCGGCGACGTCATCGGTAAGTACCACCCGCATGGCGACACTGCGGTCTACGACACCATCGTGCGCATGGCGCAGCCATTCTCGCTGCGCTACATGCTGGTCGACGGGCAGGGCAATTTCGGCTCCGTCGACGGCGACAACGCGGCGGCGATGCGCTACACCGAATGCCGCCTGGAGCGCCTTTCGTCCGAGCTGCTGGCCGATCTCGACAAGGAAACCGTCGATTTCGTCCCGAACTACGACGAGAAGGAGCTCGAGCCGTCGGTGCTGCCGACGCGCGTGCCGAACCTGCTGGTCAACGGCTCGGCCGGCATCGCGGTCGGCAT
>JAGRHA010000503.1 GCA_020445205.1 Gammaproteobacteria bacterium | reverse complement strand
GACCGCCGGCAGGCCGTGCGCGAACTTGGTGAGGAACTCGCCGTTGCGCCCCAGCAGATACAGGCTGGCGGTATGGTCCATGGTGTATCGCTGCGGATCACCGCTGTCGCTTGCCACTTTCTCGTAGCGTGCGCGAAATCGTTCTGCCGTGCCCTGGATCACGTCGGGCTTGCCCCACAGCGCCAGCATGTTCTTGTTGAAATAGGCAGCGTACTCGCCGAGCTTGTCGGGCGTATCGCGCGTCGGGTCGACGGTGATGAAGATCGGTTGTACCGCGTCGGCCTGCTCGCCGAGCAACCGCAATGCCTGTGACATCACGGCCAACGACGTCGGGCAGACATCCGGACAGAAGGTGTAACCGAAGTAGATCAGCTGCAGACGTCCGGGAAAGTCCTCCTGCGACACGCTGCGGCCATACTGGTCCATGAGCAGGTAACGCGGACGGAACACGCCGTCGACATCCGGCAGTTCGGCGGGCAGTGCCACGTCGGTGCCCGCGGTCTGCGGACGGGTCTGCCGCACACACGCGCTGATTGCGGCGAAGTTCTGCCGCATCAACTGCTCGTAGGCGTCCGGTCCCGGTTCGATATCCACACCCAGCGAGTCGAGCTCGACCGTCATCGCCTCACTGCCGTCCTGCAACAGATTGAGGTGTGGTGCCTGCAGGCCCTTTTCCGTGAACAGACAGCTGCGCCCGGCTGCGAGCACACCACCGCGCACCGACAGCAGACGTGCCGTGTCGACATGCTCACCGGCCGCCACCTCGACCACGGTACCGGCGACGAACATCGCATAAGCCTGCTCGAAGTAACGATGGGTATCGTGATAGAAGAACACCGGCACACCGCTGACATCGCGATAGCCGAACTCGAGCGAGCGGTCGAGGCCTGCGAGAACCTGCGACACGTCGCGGCCATTGCGCTCGTACACCGCGGCACGCGCCGGATCGATTTCCACCAACAGATGACGCAGCTCATCCAGCAGGATGAGCATGTTGCGGCTGTCCAGCCAATAGAACGGGTCGCGCTGCGCGTCGTCGAAGCGTGAGGGCAGCACCTTCACGGCGTCGTCGGCGAGGGCCTCGAACACCTGCCCTTGCGGGCGCTGCGTGTGCACGAGCTCGGCGAGCGCCGGTTCGAGCTCACGACCGCTCCACACCACGGCGTCGGCCGCCGCGATCGCCGCAGCATCTTCGGCGTTCGGGCGGTAGTCCCACGGCGCGACGGCGCCATCGATGAGCAGGCGCGGCTCTCCCACACCGCGCATCAGGCCCGCCAGCAGCGCGTGCAGCGGTTTGATACTGACCACGACGTCGGGCGGTTCGGCTGCCATTGCCGGGCGTTGCAGCAAAGCTGCAAAAAAGACACAGGCAAGCACCCGGAGGCCCCGCTCAAAACTGATCGTACGGCTCAACAGTTTCATGCAACTCCCCGGCAAACGTCTGGTTCGGTCACTGTGCGGCGAAGGCGCGGGCGACGCCTTCGATCCGCTCGCCGACCTGCTGTGCCAACGTCGCATGCGTCGGGCATGTCGCGTTCTCATGTGCAAACGCGAGGAAGGCACGGTTCGTGGCGTCGTCGAACGCCATGCCGAAGCTGCGCTCCTTGGGGGCGTGCGCCACCACGGCCTGCTTCATCTCGCGCACCAGGTCGAGGTATTTGCATTGCAGCGCGATGCCATTCGATTCACCGAGCGTAGCAACCGCCGCGTATTGCGCATCCGTGTCGCCCATGTCAGCCGCGTGCAGCGGCAACGACAACGCCGCAGCGAGCGCGAGCACACTCGCCCGCACCCTGCGCTGTGGCACTCGCTTCATCCACAACCCTTTCGACATCACCTCTTTCACCCTCCGCTTAAAAGTCATCGACCGAGGACCATGGCAACCCCGCACGCCGCCTCGAACCGCATCGCCGGCACCGCGCGCTGACTCATGGCCGCAGTTGCACCTCGACATCGATGCGTGCATTGGTGAAATCCGCGCCGTCGAGGTCGGCGCCGTCGAACTTCGCGTCCTCCAGATCGGCACCGTTGAACTGGGTCTTGTGCAAGCGCGCACCACTGAAATCCGCTTCGGCGGCCGCGGCACCCGTGAGTTGACTGTATGACAGATCGGCATCGCGAAATACCGTACCCATTGCCACGACACGTAACATGTTCGCCCGTCGCAACGTCGCGCCGCGCAGATCGGCACCTTCAAGCTCGATGTCCTTCATGTAGGCCGCCGTGAACTCGGCGTCGTGCGCACTGATTCCATTCATGAGCGCACCAAACAGGTTGGCCTTGAACAGATCGGCTTCGTCGAAATTGGCACCATCGGCGACCACGTGAAACATGTCGGCATGTGCCAGGTCGGCACCGCTGAGACGCGCGTCGATGAGCTTCGTCCACCGCAGATCGGCCTTACGCAGATTCGCCCCACGCAAGTCGGCATTGGACAGATCGGCGTTGCTGAGTTTCACGCCGCGCAGGTCCGCACCCTGCAGATCGACGCCGGCGAGCTTGCGCCCCGATAAATCGCAGTCACGCAGGTCGGCGCCGGCCGTTGGCGTCGCACACGCATCTTGCGCCTGCGGGTCGGCGAGTACCGGAAGGGCCGCGAGCAGTGCGAACACGGCACACGTCGCGACGCTAACACTAGTCATCGAGTATCGAGGCATAAGCGAAGATATCCCTCAATTCTGCAGACGAGAAATCGGCCAGCAGGCTGTCTTCGGGTGCATCCGGGTCGTGGATGCGGACCTTGCCGATGTATTTGTCGACCTGCCGCCACAGATAGCTGGTGTACTGCCCTGCCAGCATGGGTACCGCCTTGTCGGCATCCCCCATCCCGTCACGGCCGTGACACGAGGCACATTCGCGACGGTACAGCTTCTCGCCATTGTCGACATCCCCCTGCGCACGTGGGATCTGCAGCACGCGCTTGGCCTCTTCGAGACGTGCCAGGGCATCGAAACCCGGCGCATTTTCGTCGACAGGCGACAACCGGGTCGGCAGACGTAGGCCAGACAGAAACGCGGCGACATCCTGGATGTCGGCATCCGGCATCTGACGGTCGTCGACATATTCGACCATCGCCAGGTTCGGCCGTTTGCGCTCACGGAACAACAGCAGTTGATCGACGAGGAACGGGTATGGTTGGCCCGCGAGACGCGGATATTCACCCTGCTTGCCGCCCTCGCCGTTGGCACCATGGCACCCCGCGCAGACTTCGTTGATCTCTTCACCCACATCGAGATCGGGCGCGCGCGCGGCATGCAACGACGCCGGCAACAGACCGCACAGCATGCAGGCGATGATCACAGCTTGGCGTGTTTTCACATACATGATGTCAGCGCAATGCGATGCGGGCTTCGTCGGGACGCCATTGCCCTGGCATCAGTGACTGGTGCCCGCAGAACGTGTGATCTTGTTGTGGACATTGTATTTGCCCGAGGGTTTGACCATGGGCAGCCGTTTGCGTTCCTCGAGCGAATCGGCGTCGTACACGACGACGGCACCGTCCATGTCCCAGATGCTGAGCAATGCGTTCCTGCCGTCCTTGTCGAACTCGACGTGTGCGGCGGTCTTGCCGGGGGCCGGCTGCAGCGTCTTCACGATCGCCAGGGTCTGCTTGTCGATCACGTGCACCTTGTCCTTGTTCGGACCGAAAAACACGTCGACCCAGGCATAGCGGCTGTTCTCGTGGCTGCGCATGAAGAAGCCCGGGCCTTCGGTCGGGATCTCCTTGATCGTTTCCCAACTGTTCATATCGATCACGCTGACCGCCGCCTTCTTCAGATTCGGTGTGACCATCACGGTGCGACCCTGGTAGTCCCAGGTGATGCCCGATGCCAGATGCGGCATGCCGGGCAGGTCGAGTTCGCGCGTGACACGGCCAAGATCGAGATCCACGACCTGCGCATGCCCGCTGCGCGAGGCACCGATGAGCGTCACATAGTCCTGGCTGAACAGGAAGTCGTCGAAATAGTCGTTGACGGCAATGCGTCGCACCGGGAAACGCTCGGCCGACTTGGCATCGCCCGAGTCGATTCGGTGATCGTGCATCCAGCGCCCGAAACCGCGCGGCGGCACGTCCTCGTAGTTGATCTCCCAAACCTCTTTGATGTCCTTGAGTGCGGCGACGAAGCTATGACGCGGATCGGCGGTGTACACGGCCGACACACGCGATGTCTTTCCGCTGTCATCCTTGACGTCGATGAGCCGCAGTGGCGTCAGATCGTTGGCGTCGAGCACGACGAGATTATGCGGCAGGTAGTTGGCCACCATGAGGTAACGGCCGTCGTCGGAAACGGCGAGATTGCGCGCGTTGATGCCGGCCCGTACTTCGACCAGGGTCTGCAGGCCCCACATATCGAACTTGCTGATCCAGCCATCGCGCGACAGGAAGTAGACATAACGGCCATCGGGCGAGTACTTGGGACCACCGTGAACCGCGTACTGCGTCTTGAAGCGGTGAATGGGTTCGAGACGATCACCGTCGAGCACACTCGCGTGGTGGTCGCCGAGTTCGACGACGATGAACATGTTCATGAGATCCGCGTCGTGCACGGGTGCACTTGCGCGCGCCGCGGGTTCCACGTGCACCTTGCGGCTGGCACTGATCTGCGTCTCACCCCATGCCGGTATCTGTGGCAGTGGCGTATAGATGTACTCGACCAACGCATCGATCGCTTGCTGCCCGAGCACGCCACCCAGCGCCGGCATCTGCGTGGCCGCGCGTCCTTCTGCAATGACCTTGGCGGCGGCTTTCTTCTTCACCCGCGTGAGGTTCTCGGGCAGCAGCGCCGGTCCCATCAGGCCCAAGCGATCGGCGCCGTGGCACTGCGCGCAGTGCTGCACATACAGTGCCGGTGCATCGAGGTCGGCAACGACCGGCGCCGCGCCGGTCAGCAGCAGCGTGGCAAACAGGTAGCGGGAGAGAACAACACGCATGGCGTCACGGCTCCAGGTCGATACGATAGGCCGCGTGGCAGGCGACGCAGTTCTGCATCAACTGCGCGAGCTCCGGCAGCACATTGCCCGTGTCGCCGAGCTGTTCGGTGTTGAGCGCGAGCTGGTCGAAGCGATCATGCGTGTCGAAACCCAGCTTCTTGAATGCGATCGGCAGTTTGCCGATCAGGCTGGCGGGCACCGCATGTTCCTTGGGTGCGCCGACCTGGCGTGCCGCGGCGATGACCGCGGCCGCATCCTGCTCGACGACCGCCGTCGTGATTGTCTGTACCGAGGCGAGAAAAGTGCGCATCTCGGCGAGGACGAGATCACGTTCGCCGGGGGCGAGCAGAATCGCCGTACGTCCGTCGGATGCCGGCACCGTCGCGCCACGCACCACGAACACGTAAACGAGCGCCAGCGTCGCTGCAGCGAAGATCACCGTCAACAACCAGCACAAACGGTTCATCGTTGCGTCCCTCAGGCGGCCGGGCGACCCGGCCGTGAATACGGACGGACCTGCAGGCGCTCACCCGCCGTGGTAACCCCGATTTCGTCGTCGCTGAGATAGCAACCGGGATCTTCGGCCCACGGATTGCCCGTCAGCTGCCAGGCCCGGGTGCGGCTGTTGCCGCCACAGATCGGGCGGTGTCGACAGTCCGCACAGCGTCCCTCGACGGGGCGATCCTTGAGTTTGAGACCGGCCATGAGCGGGTCGCTGGTATCTTCCCAGATGGTCGAGAACGGCCGTTCGCGGACACTGCCGAGATCGTAGTCCCACCACATCGTGTCCGGATGCACATGACCGAGGTTATCGATATTGGCGATGTTGATGCCCGAAGAGTTGCCGCCCCAGCGCTGCAGCATCGCCAGCAGGCGTGCGTGCTGGTCGGGCAGATTGCGCTCGACCCATTGCAGCAGGTAGGCACCATCGGCATCGTTGTTGCCCGTGACGTATTCCTTCGGCTTGCCGCGCACGATCTGGTTCCAGCAGGTGTCGAACAGCAGGTCCATGGCGGCGCGCGTCATCTGGTGATGGGCGTCGTCACCACGGTTCTTGTTGCCGCGCCCGGCGTAATTGAGGTGTGACAGATAGAACTTGTCGAGATCCTCGCGCTCGAGCAACTCGAGCAATGCCGGCAGATCACGCGCATTGTCGCGTGTGAGCGTGAAACGCAGGCCGACCTTGATGCCCGCGTCACGGCACAGACGGATGCCACGCAACGACTCGTCGAATGCGCCCTCGCGACGGCGGAAACGGTCGTGGATCTCACGCATGCCGTCGAGGCTCACGCCGACGTAGTCGTAACCGATAGCAGCGATCTGTTGGATGTTGTCCTCGCTGATCAGCGTGCCGTTGCTGGAGAGGCCGACATAGAAACCCATGTCTTTCGCGCGCTGCGATATCGCGAAGATGTCGGGCCGCATCAGGGGTTCACCACCCGACAGGATGAGTACGGGAACACCGTAACCCTTGAGGTCGTCCATCACGTTGAACACTTCGGCAGTCGACAGTTCGCCGGGGAAATCCTTGTCGGCCGAGGTGGCGTAGCAGTGCTTGCACGTGAGGTTGCAGCGCCGGATCAGGTTCCAGATCACGACCGGCCCGGTCGGTGCAGCGACTTGCGGGCGGCGCGTCGCCAGTTCGGGCCTCGCCAATGCCTGCAGATAACGCGTTAGACGAAACATCAATGACTCCTCATGCGGCCAGGCGCAGGCCGGTCTTCTTCAGCACTTCGCTGCTGAACAGTACATCGTGTGCGCGGCAGTACGGCGCCAGCAGTGCGGCGACACGTTCCGCCTTGTCGTGCACTTCGTCGCGGCCCTGGCCATGCACCATCGCAAACAGGTTGTAAGGCCACACGCCCGGATGACGCGGCCGCAGGTAGCTGTGGCTGACGAAATCGAGCGCACCGACACGCTCGCCGAGTGCGACGGCGAGTTCATCGGGTACGTCCCACACGGTCATACCATTGCCACGCAGGCCGAGCCGGTAATGATTGGGCACGGCACCGATACGCCGGATCACGCCGCACTCGAGCATGCGGCGCAGACGTTCGCGCACAAGGTCTTCGGTCGTATCGACGTCGACGGCGAGTGCCGCGAACGGTTCTTC
>JAGRHA010000502.1 GCA_020445205.1 Gammaproteobacteria bacterium | reverse complement strand
TTCGCCCAACAACTTCGGTGAAGTGACCTTGTATCCGGGCGCGTCGGTGATCTGTGCGTCCGATCCGTGCACCATCTACTTCGAAGCACCGGCGGGTAGCGGTACGCACGACATACTCCAGGACGGCACAATCAAGGCAGGCGTCGCGATTGGCGGCCAACGCGTATCGCTGGGCGGATATTCCAACGAGTCGGTGGTGTTTCGTATCGACGGAACGGATCTACCGCCGGCATATCTGACGGTCATCGGCGGGCCCTGAGGCACGGCGCGGGACGACTACTCGGTGACGAGCCAGGGCGTCGACGCCCGGTTGTGGCACCAAACCGGAGTTGCAACGCACACCTTCCCGGCGGAATCGCCGCCAGACCGCTGGGTGTCCAATCGCGAGGTGTCCGGCGTTCAGCACCGTTTTCGCGCCGCGTCGACCTGACAGCTCGGACTGCGGACAAGTGCGGCCCGGGCGCGCTGCACCCGGAAGCCGCGGCAGGTCATGACGGCGTCGCGGTATCCGACCTGTCCATGCCTCACGCCGCTGCGATGCCGGCGTTGCGTGCGTGTGGTGTCACAGGACGCGAAGGGGTTTTCCGGGCGACGGCCTCGTCACGTGGGGATGACGCCGCCGCTGGGGCCCGCAATCGGGGTATCGTGGCCGAATGACGGTCGATTCTGCGCAGTTGGCGGCATTTGTTCCGGCGGTCCTGGCCCTGGTGGGGTCCCCGGGCCCGGCCACCCTCGGGCTCGCCGCGGCGGGTGCCGCGTTCGGCTTCCGCACAGCACGCCCGTTTCTGTTCGGCCTGCTTTCCGGCGTTGCACTCACGCTCGTTCTCGTCGGTACGGGGGTTGTCGGCGCGCTGTTGGCACATCCCGTGGTTGGCCCGCTGCTGACCGCATTCGCGGCCTGCTATATGGTGTATCTCGCATACCGCATCGCTACCGCCGCCCCCATTGGTGACACGCACGGCAGCGCAGATGCGCCGGGTTTCGTTCCAGGGTTCGTGTTGGCAATGACGAACCCCAAGGCGTATGCGGTATTCGCCACGCTGTTTTCCGGATTTGCCGTGATACCCGACGATATCGTGCGCAACGCCTTGTTCAAGGGCTTGCTCATCATGGGGTTGCTGACAGTGACTGACTTCACGTGGCTGTACGTCGGCAGCGCACTACGCCACCTGTTTCGCGACCCGCGGCTTTCTCGACGAATCAACGTCGGCTTCGCCGTCCTGTTGCTGCTGTCGGTTGGATTCGCCGTGTATGCGTGATGCTGTTCGGCCAGCATTCTGCCGGCTGATCTCGACGGCCCGGTCCGTCATGTCGACGACCGGGGCCGTGTGTCCGCAGGCAGGCGTCCGAAACGGCGGGCGCATATTTTGGGGACGACAATTCACGTACCTGCCAGGGTGTTGATGGGCTTGGCTGTCGTCACTCTCGCTCAGCTCGCCGGCGATCGCACTCGCCGTCGAGTGCCAGCACCAACATCGCCGGTTGCGTCCGGATAGCGACGCAGTCGCCGATCGCATACGACCAGAACTCGTCGCGAAACACTTCCTGGTCGAGGCCGATCAGTCGCACGCGATGTCGAAATACGTGACCGCGATTGTCACTGCCGGGATCCTCTGTCGCAGTTTCGCGCATGCCTTCGCCG
>JAGRHA010000501.1 GCA_020445205.1 Gammaproteobacteria bacterium | reverse complement strand
TGGGACAGGTCGAGGACCGCATCATCGATTGCTTCCGCCACGGCGGCGGCGTCGCCTACGAGCACTATCCGCGCTTTCACGAGGTCATGGCCGAGGACAGCGGGCAGACCGTGGTGGCCGGCCTGGAGCAATACATACTGCAGCTCGTGCCCGGCCTCGTGCGCCGCCTCGAACAGGGCATCCGCGTGCTCGACGTCGGTTGCGGCCGCGGCCACGCCCTGTTGCACCTCGCACAGCGCTTCCCGCGCTCGCGCTTCGTCGGCTACGACCTGTCGCAGGCCGCACTCGCCTGCGCCCGCGAGACGGCGGCATCGCGCGACCTCGACAACGTCGTCTTCGAAGCACGCGACCTCACGGGCTTCGACGAACAGGTCGATGCCGCGACGTTCGATCTCATCACCGCGTTCGATGCGGTGCACGACCAGGCCGACCCACGCGGCCTGCTGCACGGCATCCGCCGCAGCCTGCGCCCGGATGGCACGTTCCTCATGCAGGACATCCGCGCGTCGTCACGGCTCGAGAACAACCTCGAGCATCCGATCGCGCCCTTGCTGTACACGCTGTCGACCATGCACTGCATGAGCGTGTCGCTGGCGCAAAACGGCGCCGGCCTGGGCACCATGTGGGGTGAGGAACTCGCCGTGCAGATGCTCTACGAAGCCGGCTTCGAGGATGTCGAGGTGCACCAGCTCGAACACGACTTCCAGAACAATTTCTACGTCATGCACAATGCGTCCGGAGCGGCCATGTCTCACGCTTAACGCTGAAGAGCGTCATGGCACGGCAGCGCAGCATCGAATGACGCTTCGCCGCCCCACCATCACGCCAACATGTCCCCGCGGGGGGACATGTTCACGCGCTTGGCTGCGTTGGTGCTTCACTTGTCCGCACACGGCCCGTATTCTCGCAGTCATTCAATGACCGCGGTGACCGTTCGTGAAGGACCAGGCCAAGAGCAATGCAGATTTCGTCGACTGGTTCCGCCGGTCGTCACCCTATATCCACGCGCATCGGGGCAAGGTGTTCGTGCTGTCGTTCGGCGGCGAGGCGCTGACCGACGACGGCTTCGCCGACCTGATCCACGACATCGCACTGCTCAACGGCCTCGGTATCCGCCTCGTCCTGGTCCCGGGCGCGCGGCCGCAGATCGACAGCCGTCTGGTCGAACGTGGCGCCGAGATGCAGATCGTCGACGGCCTGCGTGTCACGGACGCCAACGCGCTGACATGCGTGAAAGAGGCGAACGGTGCGGTACGCGTCGAGATCGAGGCCCTGTTGTCCATGGGGCTGGCCAACTCACCCATGGCCGGCGTGCGCATCCGTGTCGGGTCGGGCAACTATGTCGCTGCCAAACCGCTGGGCATCATCGACGGCGTCGACTATCAGCACACAGGTGAGGTGCGGCGGGTCGATGCGGAGGGCCTGCGCCAGTTGCTCAATGGCGGCAGCATCGCGTTGCTGCCGGCGCTCGGCTATTCGCCGACCGGCGAAGTGTTCAACCTCAGCGCGGCCGATGTCGCCGGGGCGGTCGCTGCGGCGCTGGGCGCCGACAAGCTCATCTTTCTGACCGAAAGCAAGGTCGCGGACAGCCGCGGGCGCGTGATCAGCAGCATGGTGCCACGCGAGGTCGATCGCCTGCTGACGCGGCGCAAGCGCATACCCGAAGATCTCGCGCGCGTGCTGCATAACGCCGCGAGCGCGTGCCGAGCAGGCGTCAACCGCGTACACGTCCTCGACCGGCACCGCGACGGCATCTTGCTATCCGAGCTGTTCACGCGCGATGGCGCCGGCACGCTGGTGACGGCCGAGCCGTACGAGATCGTGCGCACAGCGCGCATCGACGACGTAGGCGGCATCCTCGAACTCATCGCACCCATGGAGGCAACGGGCGCGTTGGTCAAACGTTCGCGCGAACTGCTCGAACAGGAGATCGACCAGTTCACGGTGATCGAGCGCGACGGCGGCATCATTGCCTGCGCCGCACTCTACCCGTTCGTCGACGAAGGCCTCGCCGAACTCGCGTGCGTCGCCGTGCATCCCGAGTACCGTGGCGCCGGACGCGGCGACGAGCTGCTGACACACATCGAGGCGGCCGCGCGCCAGATGGGCATCGGCGGTCTGTTCGTGCTGTCGACGCGGACGTCGCACTGGTTTCGCGAACGCGGCTTCCAGAACGCGCCGGTCGACCGCCTGCCGCGGCGGCGGCGCGACCTGTACAACTGGCGGCGTGGCTCCAAGGTGTACATAAAAGCGTTATAAAGCGTCGGTATATTTGCAGTCAGGGCGACGGCATGCTGCACCGGGTTCGGACACCCGATCGGCTATCGCACTGTTTCGGGGCAAAAAACACCCTTCTGGGCGTGTTTTTCCGAGGCACGAATGTTGCCTAGCATGTTGTGACCGCACTACGGGGGGAAGCCCGATGCCGCACCACAAACGTCAAACCAAGGTCGCCACCGCACCGCACCGCGATCAGCACCGTCAAATGCTGCTTGCCGTGTTGTACCTGTGCGGGGTCGTGCTCGTGATCAACGCGTGGTTGGTCAGCCAGCAGATGATCACGTTCTGAACGGCACCGTAGCCCGCCTTAGGGGCTCGGTACCTGGCTGCGGATCATCGTGATGAATGCCTCGGCGATGGGATTGTCGAGGTTGGCGCGGGTGCGCGCTATCCACAGCGTCCGCATGATGCGCAAGCCCTCGACGCGGATCAGGTGCAACTGACCGGCGTCGATCGCGCTTTGCACGGCGAAACGCGGCAGAAAGCTCACATGCCGACCACGTTCGAGGATCTCGACGATCGCGTCGGTCGACCCGACCTCCATCGCCAGCCGCAATTCGTCGATGCCGATGTCGCGCAGCGTGCGATCGAGCGTGATGCGCATCGACGACTCGCGTTCACGCAACACGTACGTCAGACGACTCAGTTCCGACACCGCGAGCATCTCGCGCGTACCCTCGGCGTGGCGCGGCGAACACACCAAGATCAACTCATCGTCGAGCCAGCGCTGCACCAGCACGTCCGGATGGTCGGGCTGGATCTCGGTCAGCGCGAGATCCGCGAGTCCGGTCGCCAGCCGGGTGTGGATACTGCGGCTGTAGCCGACACGACTGTCGATACGGTAGCTGGGGTACGCATCGGCGAACGTCAACAGCAGATCCGGCAACAGATGCTCACCGATTGACTGCGTGACCGCGAGTCGCAGGCGGTCACGGCCGGCCTGCAACTGGCGCAGATCACTGACGAGTTCGACCTGATGGTCGAGGACCAGACGCGCAAAGGCATACACGCGCTCGCCGGCCGGCGTGAGCCGCAAGCGGCCGCCCTCGCGAATCATGAGTTCGGCCGCGAAACAGCGCTCCAGCGCGCGCAGGCGCTTGGTGACCGCGGGCTGACCCACGTTCATCGCACGTCCGGCCTCGCTGACCCCTCCACGCTCGACGATCTCGCGCAGGGTCGCCAGTGCCTTGAGGTCCGGCAAGCTTTTATATTCCATATTGGAATGTTAGATAGTTAGTATTCATTAGCAATAACACGACTTTTTCTGCAGTATATACGGCGTTTGCGTGCAGCCATCGCGCGTCGGACCGGAAGTTTTCACGGCCCGACCGCCCCCGCACCGATTTCCTTCAAGGAATTTGCGCTCGCCGCGCCGGCGCGTCGTGACCGACGTGTACGGTCCCGCACAGGCAGCCGGTCGTACCCGCGTGGCGGCGGACAAACAAGACAGTCGTATCACCGAGGTTCTAGTCAATGAGCAATCCGTCCGAACAGACCGCCGACGCGCCGGTCGCCAACGCGGCGCCGACGCCACCGGAAGTCAAGCCCACCAGCCCCGCCAAACGCCAGCTGCCGCTGTCGAGCAAGCAACTCGTCGCCGGCGCACTGTTCGCTGCCCTCGCGCTGTACCTGTCAACCGTGGTACCGACCATCGAGATCGCCTGGGTATCGGCGATACTGCTGCTGACCGTGTACCTGTTCGCGTTCGAGGTCGTCGGCGTCGATGTGGCCGCGGCCTCGGTCATGGTCCTGCTCGGTCTCACCTCGTTACTCGCGCCGGTCATGGGCCTCAGCGCGGGACTCGTCGACAACAAACACCTGTTCGACGGCTTTGCCTCGAACGCCGTGATCTCGATCATCGCCGTCATGATCATCGGCGCCGGCCTCGACAAGACCGGCATCATGTCGAAAGTGGCTGCCTTCATCCTCAAGGTCGGCGGTACCACCGAGACACGCATCATCCCGATCATCTCGGGTACCGTCGGCTTCATCTCGTCGTTCATGCAGAACGTCGGCGCCGCTGCCCTGTTCCTGCCCGTGGTCGCACGCATCTCGGCGCGCTCCGGCCTGCCGATGTCGCGCCTGCTCATGCCGATGGGCTTCTGCGCCATCCTCGGCGGTACGGTGACCATGGTGGGTTCGAGCCCGCTGATCCTGCTCAACGACCTCATCCTGACCTCGAACAAGGCACTGCCGGCCGAGCAGCAGATGGAAACCTGGGGCCTGTTCTCGGTCACACCGATCGGTATCGCGCTGGTCGCCACGGGCATCATCTACTTCGTCCTCGCAGGCCGCTTCGTGCTGCCGGTCAGCAAGGGCACGAAGAGCAAAGACGATGCCATGGCCTACTTCAAGAACACCTATGCGCTCGACTACGAGCTGTACGAGGTCGAGGTGCCCGAAGACAGCGAACTGGTCGGCAAACAACTCGACGACATCGAACACCAGGACAAGGTCCGCGTGATTGCGTCGGCGAGCGGTGGCGCGATGAAGGTCGGCCCGGGCACGATCGCGCGTGACACCGGCATCAGTGCCGGTATCGTCCTCGGCATCATCGCCTCACCCAAGCACCTGCTCGAGTTCGTCGAGAAATACAAGCTCGACCTGCACAGCAGCATCGAGGTACTCGGCGAGATCTTCGCGCCGACCAAGTCCGGTGTCGCCGAGATCGTCATCCCGCCGAGCTCCAACCTGGTCGGCAAGAGCGCGCGCGACGTCTGGATGCGCAAGACCTTCGGCATCGCCATGATCGCCCTCAACCGCGACGGCGAGACCATGCGCGAAGGCGATGACATCCGCAGTGTTGCACTGCAGGGCGGCGACACGCTGATCGTGCACACGCAATGGGATGCATTGGCGCGCTTGCAGAAAGACCGTAATTTCGTCGTCGTCACGACAGAATTCCCGCACGAAGAATCGCGCCCACACAAGGTCTTTTATGCCGGCGTCTTCTTCGCCATTGCGCTGGGCCTGGTGCTGTTCAGCGATCTGCGTCTGTCGGTCGCGCTGCTGACCGGGGCCATGGGCATGATCCTCGCCGGCGTACTGAAGATCGACGAGGCCTACCAGGCCGTCAGCTGGAAGACCGTGTTCCTGCTCGCCTCGCTGATCCCGCTGGGTCTCGCCGTCGAGACCTCGGGCACGGCGAAGTGGATCGCCGAGCAGACCCTGAGCGTCGTCGGCGGCATGCCGACCTGGGTGATCCAGGCAGCCGTGGCCGTGCTCGCCACCTTCTTCACGCTGGTGATGTCCAACGTCGGCGCGACCGTGCTGCTGGTACCGCTGGCCGTCAACATCGCGATCGGCGCGGGTGCCAACCCGGCGGTATTTGCCCTCACCGTGGCACTGGCAACCTCCAACTCGTTCCTCATTCCGACCCACCAGGTCAATGCGCTGATCATGGGCCCCGCGGGTTACCGCGTGCCCGATTTCATGCGCGCGGGCGGCGTCATGACGGTATTGTTCTTGACCGTTCTCATGATCATGATGAACCTGATCTTCTGATCCGACCGAACCGCTGATCCCTGCGGCCGGCAGCGTCCCTGCTGCCGGCCCGCTTCCACGCTGTGTCATTGGGGAGCTACCTGCATGACTGTTTCGCAAGGATGGCCGGTGCGCGGCCAACATGGCTGGCGCCTGCCCGCGCTGCTGACCCTTATTATTTCCCTACTGGTGCCTGGACTCGCCTTCGCCGCGGACGCGGAGAGGCTCGACTTGACCCAACACTGGGTCGGTTATGTCGGAATCATCTTGTTCGTCATCGCCTACCTGCTGGTGATGGCCGAAGAGTTCACCCACCTGCGCAAATCCAAACCCGTGATCATTGCGGCCGGTCTGCTGTGGGCACTCGTCGCGTGGGTCTACCAGCAGCATGGCCTGAACACGGCACCCGAACACGCGCTGCGCGAGAACCTGTTGGAATACGCCGAGCTCATGCTGTTCCTGCTCGTCGCGATGACTTACATCAACTCGATGCAGGAACTCAACGTGTTCGAGGCACTGCGGTCGCGCCTGGTCAGCAGCGGTTTCGGCTTCCGCGCCGTGTTCTGGATCACGGGTGTGCTGGCATTCCTGATCTCACCGATCGCCGATAACCTGACCACCGCACTGCTCATGTGTGCCGTGGTGCTCGCCGTCGGCGGCGACAACCAACGTTTCGTCGGCCTGGCCTGCGTCAACATCGTCGTCGGCGCCAATGCCGGCGGCGCCTTCAGCCCGTTCGGCGATATCACCACGCTCATGGTGTGGCAGAAGGGCATCGTCGACTTCTGGAGCTTCTTCGCGCTGTTCCTGCCGTCGGCGGTCAACTTCCTGGTGCCCGCAGCGCTGATGCATTTCGCGGTACCGGACGAGAAGCCGCATGCCGCCAATGACCGTGTCTGCATCGAACGCGGCGGGCGCCGCATCATCGGGTTGTTCCTGCTCACCATCATCACGGCGGTATCGTTCCACAACTTCCTGCATCTGCCGCCCGTCATCGGCATGCTCACGGGGCTCGGCTACCTCGGCCTGTTCGGTTTCTACCTCAAGAAGACGCACCACAAGAGCACGCGACGCGTCGAATGTCGGGCGTTCGACGACGAGGAGGCTGAGATCGGTGACCTCGTCGCCTTCGACGTGTTTCGCCCCGTCGCACGCGCCGAATGGGACACGCTGTTCTTCTTCTACGGCGTCGTCGCGTGTGTCGGCGCACTGGGCTTCATGGGTTACCTCGCATTGACGTCGGAGGTCATGTACAGCCAGTGGGGCGCGACGAATGCGAACATCGCCGTCGGCCTGCTGTCGGCGATCGTCGACAACATCCCGGTGATGTTCGCCGTGTTGTCGATGGAGCCGAGCATGTCGCTGGGTCAGTGGCTGCTGGTCACGCTGACTGCGGGCGTCGGTGGCTCGCTGCTTTCCATTGGTTCGGCCGCTGGCGTGGCACTCATGGGCCAGGCGCGCGGTCACTACACCTTCTTCGGCCACCTCAAATGGACGTGGGCCGTCGCCCTTGGCTATGCCGCAAGCATTGCCGTCCACTTCTGGGTGAACGGCGCATTGTTCTGACCGCGTGCCGGTTCGCCGTCGCGCACAACGCGGGACGGCGGACCACTCCACCGCGAGCGGCCAACGTCACGCGATTTGTTGCTATATTTCCGCCCCTAGTCACGAGGGGACAGGTCAGATGAGCGACTTCGCGGCGCGCGCTGAAGAACTGGTCGAGGCCGGACGTTACCTCTATGCCCAGGGCATGGTGCCGGCGACCAGCGGCAACTTTTCCGCACGACTCAGTGACGGCACGATCGCGGTCACGGTTTCGGGTCGCCACAAAGGCAAGCTCACGGTGGGCGACATCCTGCGCGTCGATGCGGATGGCCACTCACTCGATGGCCGCCGACCCTCTGCCGAGACCTTGCTGCACACGCAGCTCTACCGCCGGTTCGACGACGCGCGTGTGATTCTGCATCCGCACTCGGTCAATGCGACCGTGCTGTCGCTGATGTCACAAGACGCGCTCGTGCTGCAAGACTTCGAACTGCTCAAGGCATTTCCGGGAATCGACACCCACGATTGCAGCGTCGCCATACCCGTGTTCGCCAACGACCAGGACATCGCGCGCCTCGCCGCCGTCGTCGACGCACGCTTGCGGGAACGCTGTGACGCGCCTGGCTACCTGATCCGTGGACACGGTTTCTACACCTGGGGAGCCTCGGTAGACGACGCGCTGCGTCACGTCGAGGCATTTGAATTTCTGTTCCGTTGCGAACTGCGCCTGCGAGGAAAATGACATGACTGCACTGACCATCCGCAACGCCGAGGGCGAAGCCGTAGGGACACTGAGCGATCACGCCGCCATCGCCGCCGCGTTGGGTGAGCTCGGTGTCGAGTTCGAGCGCTGGGACGCCAACCAGCCGCTGGCCGACGATGCCGACCAGGCTACCGTGCTCGCCGCATACAAAGACGATGTCGAGCAGCTCAACGCACGTTATGGCTTCCAGTCCGTCGACGTCGTCGCCCTCGGCCCTGACCATCCGCAGAAGGCAGAGATGCGCCAGAAGTTTCTCGCCGAACACACGCATGCCGACTTCGAAGTCCGTTTTTTCGTCGATGGCAGCGGGCTGTTCTACCTGCACGTCGACGACAAGGTGTACATGGTGTTGTGTGAAAAGGGCGACCTGATCAGTGTCCCGGCGAACACGACGCACTGGTTCGACATGGGCACACACCCACACTTCAAGTGCATCCGTTTCTTCACCACGTCCGACGGTTGGGTCGGTAACTTCACCGGCAGTGACATCGCGACGCGGTTCCCCGACTTCGACACCTTCGTCAGCGGCCTGCAATGAGCACCAGCGAGGTCCGTGCGATCCTAACCGATATCGAGGGCACCACCTCGTCGATCTCGTTCGTCAAGGACGTACTGTTCCCCTATGCGCGCGAGCACATGGCCGGCTTCGTCGCGTCGCATGCCGGCAACGACGACGTGCGCCAAGCACTCGACGAGGTATCGCGCGAGGCCGGGCGGCCGCTCAGCGACGGCGAGGCCGTGGCGCAACTCGAGCGCTGGATCGACGAGGATCGCAAGATCACGCCGCTCAAGGCGTTGCAGGGAATGATCTGGGAAGCGGGTTACCAAGACGGTGACTTTCACGGCCACATGTACCCCGATGCTGTCGAAGGACTGCGGCGATGGCACGCGCGAGGCCTCAAGTTGTATGTGTATTCATCCGGCTCGGTCTACGCGCAGAAACTGCTCTTCGGCCACACCGAGTTCGGCGACCTGACACCGCTGTTCGACGGTTACTTCGACACCCGGGTCGGCGCCAAGGGCGACGCGGCTTCCTACCGGGCGATCGCCGAACACATCGGCCTGCCGCCGGCGCAGGTCCTGTTCCTATCGGACATCAGCACCGAACTCGACGCCGCGCAGTCCGCGGGCATGCGCACCACCCAGCTGCTGCGTGACGCGACCGTGCCGCATTCAGCGCATGCCGCCGCGACACAATTCGACGACATCCGGCTCGACTGACAACGCCACTACTCGACCCGGCACGCAAGTCCGCGCACGGCCGGCTGAATTCAGTGCACTGTCCTTGCGGCCGCGTCCCGGCGCAAATGCCGGCGTCACGATTGACAGGATTCAATGCCGTCGTCGTCATCGCGTTCTAAGCTGTGTTCGAGCAGCATTGTCGACAGCGCTTGAGCGGATGCGTGCCACGACGACGACATACCGGCAAGCATCCCACACCACAACAAGTCCGGCAGATGAGATGCACCATCCGGCGCCATGACACAGGGCCCAACAATGGATACGACAGCAGCACCACCTTCACGCCTCGCTCACTTTCCGATCGCATTTTTCGCCATGGTGATGGGACTGGCCGGCCTGACGATCGCCTGGCAACAGGTGCAGCGGGCCTGGCAGGTCGATCTGCATATCGATCTCGTACTGCTCGCACTGACCACGTCGGTGTTTCTCGTGTTGGCAGCAAGCTACCTGACAAAGCTCGTACGCCACTTTCCGCAGGTTCGGGACGAGCTGCGGCACCCGGTCAAGATCAACTTCTTCCCCACGGTTTCCATCAGCATCGTGTTGCTGTCGATCGCCGCCCACCCGCTGGCGCCGGAGATCAGCAGGCCGATGTGGCAAATCGGCGCAGCGCTGCATCTCGTATTCACGCTGTACATCGTCAATGCGTGGATGCACCACAGCCAGGCGACCATCCAGCACCTCAATCCGGCATGGTTCATTCCCGCGGTCGGCAACGTGCTTGTGCCGATCGTCGGTGTACCGCTCGGTTATTTCGAAATCTCGTGGCTCTACTTCAGCATCGGTATGTTGTTCTGGTTGATCCTGCTGACCAACGTGTTCTATCGCATCATGTTCCATCACCCGCTGGATCGGCGTCTGATGCCGACGCTGTTCATCCTGATCGCGCCGCCCGCTGTCGGCTTCATCGCTTACACGCGCCTGAGCGGCGAACTCGACGCCTTCGCCCGCGTGCTCTATTACGCGGGCCTGTTCCTGACCCTGCTGCTGTCGACGCAGACGCCACGCTTTCTGCGACTCGGTTTCTTCCTGTCGTCATGGGCCTACTCGTTCCCCGTCGCGGCGATCGGCATCGCCAGTCTGCGCATGGCGGAATTGAGCGGCAGAGCGGAATTTCTGTGGATCGGCAGCGCGATCGTTGCGTTGTTGAGTGCCCTCGTCGCCGCGCTGCTATTCCATACCCTGGTCGGCGTCTATCAGCGACGTTTCTGCGTACCCGATGCGTAACGGCGCCGTCTTTCGCCTGACACACGGCCCCGTTGCCGGTGAATCGTGTGACGATGGGTCATGGATCGATGACAATGCACTCGACGCGTACGCTTGTTGACACGGCCCCGGTGCCACATATCGCGCACGCGACGTGCGCAGTGGGTACCCGCCGGCGGTCCGCCGCACGGACGCTGCCGCTTGGCCGGGCGCGCAGGCTCCAGGCAGTGCGGCGGTGGCGACGTGGCGCACGACGTTGGTTACTGCGCCGGACGGAGAGCGGCCTGCAGCGGCGCCAAGCCCTAATCAGAACAGGAAAAGGAGGTCATGCGGCATGATGGAATCGCAACACGCCCAAGGACGCTGCCTTTGTGGCGCTGTCCGATTCACCCTGCGCGGCGCTCTACCGGCAATCTATCAGTGTCACTGCTCCGAGTGCCGCAAGATCACCGGCAGCGCCCACAACGCGTCCTGCATCGTGCCGACAGACGGCTTCACCTGGGTCCAGGGTGAGGACAGTGTCACGTCATACGTGCATG